>CAKUSI010000149.1 GCA_934678955.1 uncultured Austwickia sp.
CGCTATTTCCTCGACACCGAATTCAACGGCTTCGGCGGCGCGCTGATCAGCCTGGCGCTGGTGCCCGAACATGGCGACCAGGAATTCTACGCGATCCTGCCGCTCGCCGACCCGCCGCCGGAGGACACCGATCGGGAGGGCAGCCTGCCGGTCGGTGAACCCATCACCGCGGCGGGCGAGCCGGTGCGCGCCACCGCCGAGACCGTCGGGGTCGTGCCTCCCCCCGCCCCTGTCGAGCCGGTGGGAGATGCGGCCGTCGACACCGCCGGCGGGACTCCCGCGCGCAGCCCGTCTGTCGAAGAGCCGGCTCACGGTGCGGAGCCATCCGACGTCACCACGGGGGACATCGACTCGATCAACCCACAGGGCCCGAGGCGAGAGCCCGTCCGGGTAGCGGGGGCCGGCGACGGGGACCCGCCGGAGCCGTCGGACCCATCATGATGCGGGACCGGCGCGTGAAAGCGGTCGCGACCGGCGTTGCGGCCGCGCTGAGCATGGCCCTGGCCGGCTGTGGCGGCCTGCCGGTCGACGGGCCGGTGGTGCGAGGGGACGAGATGGGCGCGCCGGCGGAGCCCTCGGTGCGCCAGCACTTCGCGGCCCCCGCCCCCGGGGCGTCTCCGGTCGAGATCGTGCGCGGCTTCGTCATGGCAGGCGGGTCCCCGGGGGAGAACTACCGGGCGGCGCGTGACTACCTCTCCGCCGACTTCTCCGACGAATGGCTTCCCCGGTCCCGATCGGTGGTCATCGTTCCCGGTGTCGCCGCTCTCCGCGTCGAGGCGACCTCGAGCGGCCCCAACGAACGCACGGTCCTGCTGAGCGGACCCGCCACGGCCGTGGTGGCGAGCAACGGCCGCTACACGGAGGTGAACGGTGCGGTCCGCAGCGCGGAGATCCGCCTCGTCCAGGAGGGCGGCGAATGGCGGATCGACCGGCTGCCCGTCGACTTCGGGCTCTGGCTGGAGGAGTTCGACTTCGGGGCCGCGTATGGGGCTTTCACGGTGGCGTACGTCATGGATGGGCAGCGGGTGATCGTCCCGGACCGGCACTGGTTCCCCCTCACCAGCGCGATCCCGACGACACTGGCCCGTGCCCTGCTGGAGCCGGTTCCGCCCTACCTGTCGGGGGCGGCCGTGACCGGCTTCCCCCTCCTCACCCGGCTGCGCGTGGACGCCGTCTCCGTGGCCGACGGCGTGGCGACCCTCGAGCTCACCTCGCAGGCGTTGCATGGCACGGCGGAGCAGCGCCGTGCCGCCTTTGCCCAGGCCGTGGCCACCATGCGGCAGGCGCCTGCGGTCCGGGCGGTGTCCCTGGAGGTCAGCGGCCAGCGCCTGACCGCGGGGGAGGTCTCGGAGCGGGTCGCGGGGTTGGACGAGCTGGGCTACCGCGACGCGGGTGCGAGCGGCCCCGACCATGTCGTGCTGCGAAACGGCGACGCCCTGCGAGTGGTGGCGACGGCCAGCGTGCGCTCGAGCCGGGTCGAGCCCGACGGTCCCTTCCTGCCGGCCCTGGACGCTGCCTGGAGTTCACTCGCCGTGTCCGGTGACCTCAGCGAGTTCGCCGCGACGTCGGGGGACCAGCGGGCCGTCATTCGGTGGCACCGCGACCCGGAGACGCGGAGCGAGGGGCGGTCCGCCATTCAGGCGCCCTTCGGCCAGAACCTGGCACGGCCCTCCTACGACGCCACCGGCGGCCTGTGGGTGGCCGGCTCGACCGACGGCGGCGAGGCGGCCGTGTGGGTCTTCGACCGGGGGAGCGACCTGGCTGCGGGGACGCCACGGCGCGTCCGGGCCGAGTGGGTCAAGGGGCACCGGGTGCTCGGACTGCGGGCATCCCCCGAGGGGGCTCGAGTGGCGGTGTTGCTCGCCCCCGCGAGCGGTCCCGTCCGCCTCGCGGTGGCCGGGATCCAGCGCGACGACGCCGGGCGAGCCATCGGCCTGTCCGACCCTCTGTTCATCGGGGGGAGCCTGCGGAGTGCCACGGGGGTGACGTGGACGTCCGGCTATGCCGTCGCGGTCGTCGGGCGGACCGAGGAGGACACCCGCGACCGCGCCCTGGTCGTGGGAGTCGACGGAAAGCTGGACTCGCCGTACGGCGACCTCCCGGCCGATGCCGCGGGCGGTAGGCCGGTGTCCAGCGGGCCGACCCGCGGGCTCTTGGTGGTGGCTCCTTCGGGACGCGTCTATCAGGCGGTGGCCGGCGGCTGGCAGCACGTGGCGGAGGCGACCGACCTCGTCGTTCCAGGTCGCTGACGGGACAGGCATCCCGTCCGTCCACAGCGGACGTCCTCGCCCCGTCCGTCCACAGTCCGGGGATGCGCGTGGAAGTCGAGGCCTGGCGATCGGCAGGCTCGCGGGGTGAGGGCGCATCGAGTCGGTCGCCTACTCGCCGCGGCCGGGGCGTTGGCGCTCCCCCCGGTCTGCGGGGGGTGCGGCAGGCGGGACACGCCGTGGTGCGCCGGCTGCCGGGCACAGGTCGCGGGTCTATGTGCGGTGCGAGTGGCGCCGACCCCGGTTCCCGTGGGATTCCCGCGCGCCGCCTGGGCCGTCGCCACCTACGAGGGATCGGTCCGCAGCGCGCTCGTCGCCTACAAGGACGACGGTCGCCGGGACCTGGCCAAAGTGTTGGCGCCGCTCCTCGCGACGTCCATCGAGGCGGCGGTCGCCGGTCTCGGCGCGGACCTCACGTGCTCGCGCCCAGGCGCACGAGCGAGTCACACCTGTCGGGTCGTGGTCGTTCCGGTCCCCTCGTCGCCCGCCGCGGTGCGCGCCAGAGGCGACGCGCCGCTCCTGGCCTTGTCTCGGTCGGCGCTGCGGTGGTCGCAGTGCGGCGACGCCCCGGTGCTCTTCGCGCCGCGCGCGCTGAGCGTGCGCCGCGGCGTGCGCGATCAGTCGGGGCTCTCCTCGCGGGAGCGGGCAGCCAATCTGGTCGGGGCGTTTCGCGCATCGACGCCGATGTCGGGTTGTCGAGTCGTCCTCGTGGACGACGTCGTCACCACGGGTGCGACGCTGGCCGAGGCGGCGGTCGTTCTCCGGGATGCCGGGGCCGCAGATGTCGTCGCCGCCTGTCTCGCCGCGACGCGGCGTCGAGCGAGTCCGACCGACGACGGCGGGCCGGCCATCTCACATAGATGAAGGCCCGGAGGACCATGAGTCGGACCCCGCCTCGGGGCAAGGGAAGACCGCCGCCTGGACGTGCCCGAACTGCTGGCAACGACGCGCTGGGGAGGGTCGCCGACGTGCTGCGCGCCGTCGCGTGACCGAGTTGACAGTTCATCGTCGCGGCTGGTCACGGACCGAAGCGGTGCACTATCGTCGGATCAGGAGAACGATCCGGTGAACCTGCGCCGTCCGGCCGATGACCCCGCGTCAACCCGCGGTCGTCGCGGACGGGGATGATCGGGTCCCGCGGGACGTTCGCCAGTGTGAGGGAGGTGGTGCCCACGCTGAGGCCCTAGCAGTTCCTCGTTACCTGCGCCTTCATCTCGCCAAGGAGGATCCCCATGGAGATCACCGTCACCGGCCGTCACATCCAGGTCTCGGACCGCTTCCGTCAGGTTCTCACCGACAAGCTCAGCAAGGTCGAGCAGTACGCTCCGCGCACGCAGCGCGTCGAGGTCGTCGTGAGCCACGAGACGAGCAAGGTCGCGCCGAAGGGCAGCGAGCGGGTGGAGATCACGTGTCTGGCCAAGGGGCCGGTGATCCGCGCGGAGGCGTTCGCCGAGGACAAGTACGCGGCCGTCGACCTGGCGTTGCAGAAGCTCTCGGAGAGGTTGCGCCGCGCGGGCGACAAGCGCAAGGTGCGGCGTAGGACCGGCCCCGACATCGGGGGAGCGACGGCCGATCTGCCGGTCGCGAACCTCGTGCCTGGGTCGAACGGCTCGTCGCCGGTCGCCCAGGAGGAGGATCCGGTCGCCGCCGTCGACGCGAAGCTGGGTGCCCAGGGGGAGTCGCCGGTGCAGGTGCGCGAGAAGAGCCACGCCGCGGTCCCGATGAGCCTCGACCAGGCCCTCTACGAGATGGAGCTGGTCGGTCACGACTTCTTCCTGTTCGTCGACCGCGAGTCCGGCCGGCCGAGCGTCGTCTACCGGCGTCGAGGATGGGATTACGGCGTGATCTCTCTCGACGTCTCCGCGGCCTCGTGACCCGTCCGCCCGCCGTACCAGCGCATCGGGCCGCCCCCACCGAGCCGGTGGGGGCGGCCCTTGCCGCCCTTCGGGCTGCTTCTTCGGCATGCCTGTCCACTCGTGAGAGCATGACCGCGTGACCGGCATTGAGGTGGTCGACGATCCCGAGCGCATCCGCGTCGTGATCGTGGACGATCACGTCTTGTATCGTCGCGGGCTCGACCTCGTCCTGGGCCAGGAGGACGACATCGAGGTCGTCGCCGAGGCAAGCGACGGGCATGGCGCGTTGGACGCGGTAGAGGCCCACCTGCCCGACGTGGTGATCATGGACGTCCGGATGCCCCGGATGAACGGGATCGAGGCGTGCCTGCTGATCAAGGAGCGTTGGCCGGGCACCCAGGTCATCATCCTCACGACCAGCGATGACGAGAACGATCTGTACGACGCCGTCCGTGCGGGAGCGAACGGATACGTGCTGAAGGACGTGCCTCCCGAGGAGGTGCTCGCGGGCATCCGCACGGTGCGTTCGGGCGGTTCGCTCGTCTCACCGACGATGGCCGCGAGCCTCATGCGCCAGTTCGCCTCCCTCAGCCGTGGCGAGGACGAGAGTGGCGCCCCCGCGACCCGACTCACGGACCGGGAGCGCGAGGTGCTCATCCACGTGGCGCGCGGGCTGGCGAACCGGGAGATCGCGCGCGCCCTGTTCATCTCGGAGAACACGGTCAAGAACCACGTCCGGTCGATCCTGGAGAAGCTGCAGTTGCACAGCCGGGTCGAGGCGGCGATGTACGCGGTCCGCGAGCGTCTCGTGGACGCCCCCGACACCGAGACCGCGCCCGCCCGCCGCCGCGGCTGACCTCAACGCGCCGGTCCGCCCCCTTGCCGGCGGGTCAGCTCTTCTTCCTGGGTCCCGCACTGTCGACCGTCCCGTCAGTCGCGTCCCGGGGGCGCGTGCCGCGCGACGAACCGCTCCGCGGAGGCCGCGAGCAAGGGCCCCGGCGCGTACCCCAGCGCCGCGTTGGCGGCCGTCACTGCCGTTCGATCGTCCGTGGCCAGTACCTCGAACTGGAGCATGTCGACGTAGCCACCCTCGTGGCCGGGCCTCCGCTCGGGGCGGTCGTGCCGGGTCCATCCCGTGAGCGTCATGCCGCCGGCCAGCATCGAGCGCACCGAGGCGTGGTGGTCGACGTCGGCGAGGGAGCGCACGCGGACGCAACCCATTCCCCCGTGTTCCTCCGGCGTGAAGGCGTGCCGGAGAACCGGGTCGAGGACACTGCGGAAGAGGCCCCGACCTCGCGCCTGGGGGACGACGAACGCCCCGAGTTCGGCCGATCCCGGCCGCCGATCCCGGTCGATGCCGAACAGCCAGATGCCGCCCAGCGGCCGATCGGTTTCGGCATCCGCGAGGCACCACGCCATACGAATCCCCTGTGCCATCTCGTCGCGCCACCAGGCGACGTCCTCCTCGAAGCTGCCCGACGTCGGCATCGCGCCGCCCAGTCGGTGCCAGGAGTCCGGATCTCGTGTGCCGGGAAGGTGGCCACCGTCGTCGTCGCGCCAGGCCCGGAGGCATACCTGCGCTCCGTCGCGCGCTTGTGCGTGAAGGACCGGCGGGTCGAACCACGGGTGCCGCGGCGCCGTCGGCTCGCCGACACGCCACGACGCGGACCACCCGTCATCGTCCACGGTCGTCGTGCCGTCCGGGGACGGTCGGGCCAGGGCGGCCCGCTGCGTGCCCTCGAACGTGAAGCCGCAGGACCACGCGACCCGCCGGGAAGCCCAGTTGCCCGGGTAGGCCTGCCAGCGCACGGCGGACATCCCGCGCTTCGTGACGTACGCCTGCAGCAGCCGCGTGGCTCGCGATGCCAGGCCCGCGCCTCGCGCCGCGGGGTGCAGCCCGAACGCGATCTCCGAGGAACCGTGTCCGGTGGGCCGCAGGTCGAACGTGCCGAGGTACTCCTCCGGGCACGCGGCGCGGCAGATCGCCCAGTGCAGGGAGACGTCTGCGGTCCCGGCCGCCGCCTCGTTCCAGGCGGCCTCGATCCCGGTGAGGAACGAGCGCGCAGCCTCCTCGTCGTACGGTCGCGGCACCGTCGTCCAGCGCCGCATTCCCTCGTCCTGCGAGGCCTCGACGATGCGCGCGGCGTCGCCCGCGCGATGGGCGCGCAGCATCACGACGCCGTCGGTCAGCACGGGGACCCCGTTCGGGAACGGCTCAGTGATCACCGCGGCAGTCAAGCCGGGCCTGTCGTTTCGGGCAATCCAATTCCCTCGCGACGGCGGTAGGGCTGCCGCCGGGGAGCGGGTTGTGTCAGGGTGGGTCGCATGTCGGATGTGACCGTGACCCACAACGAGGCGCGATCCCGGTGGGAAGCCCACCTGGACGGGGAACTCGCGGGCTTCGCCGCGTACCGCGTGGCCGGGGACAAGCTGGTCTTCGACCACACGTCCGTGTCGAGCGCCTTCGGCGGCCGGGGGATCGCCGGGGAACTCGCCAAGGCATCGCTCGACGACGCTCGCGCTCAGGGCAAGACGGTGGTGCCGCAGTGCAGCTTCTACGCGAAGTACATCGCCAAGAACCCCCAGTACGCGGATCTGACCTGACCCCAAGGCAGTTCGTCGCCGCTCGCGCGGGTGCGCCTGGTCTGGGCGCCGCGCGCGGTCGACTACCCTGGATGGGGCCGCCCTCGGGCGGGCCGGTCCGTAGTAGTCGTGGTGGGGAGTTCTCGTGCCGAAGATCGTCGATCGCATCCTGCGCGCCGGTGAGGGTCGCGAGCTTCGGCGACTGCAGGCGTACGCGGCGCAGGTCAACGCCATCGAGGACGACTTCGAGAAGCTCAGCGACACGGAGCTGAAGGAAGAGACGGCCAAGTTCAAGGCGCGCCTCGCCGACGGCGCCGACCTGGACTCCCTGCTTCCCGAGGCGTTCGCGGCGGTCCGCGAGGCCAGCAAGCGCACGATCGGCAAGCGGCACTTCGACGTACAGATCGTCGGCGGCGCCGCGCTGCACTTCGGCAACGTCGCGGAGATGAAGACCGGTGAGGGCAAGACCCTCGTGGCCACCCTGCCGAGCTACCTCAACGCCCTCACGGGCGGCGGCGTCCACGTCATCACGGTCAACGACTACCTGGCCGAATACCAGTCCGAGCTGATGGGTCGCGTCCACCGGATGCTCGGCCTCGAAACGGGCTGCATCCTCGCGCAGATGCCGCCGGCGACCCGCCGGATGGAGTACGCCAAGGACATCACGTACGGCACCAACAACGAGTTCGGCTTCGACTACCTGCGCGACAACATGGCGTGGTCGCTGGAAGAGCTCGTGCAGCGGGGTCACCACTACGCGATCGTGGACGAGGTCGACTCGATCCTCATCGACGAGGCGCGCACCCCGCTGATCATCTCCGGGCCGAGCGACCAGGCCACGAAGTGGTACACGGAGTTCGCCAAGATCGCCGTCCAGCTGCACCGCGGGCGACCCGGGGACAAGCTGCGCGGGATCCTGCCCACGGGTGACTACGAGGTCGACGAGAAGAAGCGGACCGTCGGCATCCTCGAGCAGGGCATCGCGAAGGTCGAGGACATTCTGGGGATCGACAACCTGTATGAGAGCGTCAACACCCCCCTGATCGGCTACCTGAACAACTCGATCAAGGCCAAGGAGCTGTTCAAGCGCGACAAGGACTACGTCGTCATGGACGGCGAGGTCCTGATCGTGGACGAGCACACCGGCCGCATGCTCCCCGGGCGTCGCTACAACGAGGGCATGCACCAGGCCATCGAGGCCAAGGAGGGGGTGGACATCCAGAACGAGAACCAGACGCTGGCCACCATCACCTTGCAGAACTACTTCCGTCTCTACGACAAGCTCGCGGGGATGACCGGTACGGCGCAGACCGAGGCGGCCGAGCTGCACCAGATCTACAAGTTGGGCGTGGTGGGGGTCCCCACCAACAAGCCGATGATCCGCGTCGACCAGCCGGACCTCGTCTACCGGACGGAGAAGGCGAAGTTCGACGCGGTCGTCGATGACATCGCGGAGCACCATCACCGTGGTCAGCCGGTGCTCGTGGGCACGACCAGCGTCGAGAAGAGCGAGTACCTGTCTCGTCAGCTGCGCGAGCGCGGCGTCGCGCACAACGTGCTCAACGCGAAGCAGCACGAGCGGGAGGCCGCGATCGTCGCGGACGCGGGCCGCAAGAAGGCGGTCACGGTCGCGACGAACATGGCCGGGCGCGGCACGGACATCATGCTCGGTGGCAACCCCGAGTTCCGGGCGGTCGCCGCGCTCAAGGCCCAGGGGCTGTCGCCGGAGGAGACCCCGGAGGAGTACGAGGCGGCCTGGGAGGCGGCGCTGGCCACCGCCGAGGAGCGGGTGCGCGCCGAGCACGATGAGGTGACCGAGCTCGGGGGTCTCTATGTCCTCGGTACCGAGCGGCACGAATCGCGCCGCATCGACAACCAGTTGCGCGGTCGTTCCGGCCGCCAGGGCGACCCTGGGGAGTCCCGCTTCTACCTGTCGCTGCAGGACGACCT
>CAKUSI010000150.1 GCA_934678955.1 uncultured Austwickia sp.
GTGAAGTCCTCGGTGAACCACCCGGTCATCTGCTCGCCGTCGACGCTCACCGTCTTCTTGCGGTCGGCGAACTCGGGCCGGTCGGCGACGTCGGTGGTGCCGGAGATCTCGTTCTCGTGCCGGTCGACGAGCACGCCGTCCTTGGTCGCCACCAGGTCGGGCTCGATGTAGTCGGCGCCCATCGCCACCGCGAGTTCGTAGGCGGCCAGCGTGTGCTCGGGGCGGTAACCGCTGGCGCCCCGGTGGGCCACGACCAGCGGGGAGGGCATCCCGGCGCTGGTGGTGTAGCGGGCGTCGCGACCGCGGTCGCCGCCCGGGTGCGCGTCGCCGCGGTGGGCGGAGGCCGTCGGGGCAAGGGTGAGCGCAGTGGCTGCTGCGGCGAGGGCGGCGACCGCGAGGCGTGCCGCGGGGCGGCCGGCGGGGCGGATCGTGGAAGGGGTTGTCATGCAGCGGATCCCACAGAGCGCGGACGACGCCCGCGTGGCATCCCCGTGAGCGGCAGGCGACCCGGGGACGAACAGCGGCGCGCGGGCGCGGTGCGCGGTCGCCGGCGCGAGGCGTAGGCGGCGGTGACAGGATGACCTGCGTGAACCGCGCCAGCCTCGACAAGGATCCCCGCGACGTCGCGACCATGTTCGACCAGGCCGCGAAGCGATACGACCTGATGAACGACCTCATGACGGCGGGCGTGGCGCGGCGGTGGCGGCGGGCGCTGGTCAAGGCCGTCGACGCGCGGCCTGGGCAGCGCCTACTCGACGTGGCGGCCGGCACGGGCACGTCCTCGCTGCCGTTCGCGGCGGCCGGCGTCCGCGTCGTCCCGGTGGACTTCTCGATGGGGATGCTGCGCCAGGGGCGGCGCCGCAGCCCCGACCTGCCGTTCGTCGCGGCGGACGCCACGCGGCTGCCGTTCGCCGACAGGTGTTTCGACGCCGTCACGATCTCGTATGGGCTTCGCAACGTGCGCGACTACCCGGCGGCCCTCGCCGAGTTCGCCCGGGTGACCCGCCCGGGCGGGACCCTGGTGGTCAACGAGTTCTCCCGGCCCACGAACGCGGCGTTCCGCCGCTTCTACGTCGAGTGGATGATGGCGGCCTTCCCGCGGCTGGCCCGCCGCTTCTCCTCCAACCCCGAGTCGTACGTCTACCTCGCCGAGTCCATCGCGGCGTGGCCCGACCAGCAGGAGTTGGCTGCCGTGATCGAGCGGGCCGGTTGGTCGGGCGTGTCCTGGCGCAACCTGTCCGGCGGCATCGTCGCCCTCCACCGGGCCACGCGCCCCTGAGCAGTGCCGGGGCGCGGGCGGTCGTGTGCGGCGAGCGCGGCGCCCCGGACCTGGGGTGGCGTGTAGGGTCGAGACCGACCGCGACCCGGAAGGCTGGCGTGACCGACGTGCCGAACACCCCCTCGACGCAGATCGGCTCGTCCGTTGCCTCCGTCGGTCGGGACAGCGAGACGGCCGACGTGATCGTCGTCGGGGCCGGCCCCGGGGGCTCCGCCACCGCGGCATACCTCGCGACCGCGGGCCTGGACGTCCTGCTCTTGGAGAAGGCCCACTTCCCGCGCGACAAGATCTGCGGCGATGGGCTCACCCCCCGCGCGGTCCGGGAGCTCGCCCTCCTCGGGATGCCCACCCGCGAGGAGGACGGCTGGATCCGCAACAAGGGCCTGCGCATCGTGGGCGGCGGGCGCCGGTTCGAGCTGGACTGGCCGCAGACCGACCACTACCCGCCCTACGGCATGGTCCGGCCCCGCAAGGTGCTCGACCACCTCCTGGCCCAGCACGCGCTCTCCCGGGGGGCGCGCTTGATCGAAGGGGCGAACGTCACCGGCGCAATACGCGCCGAAGGCGGGCCCCGCACCGGCCGGATCGAGGGCGTCACCGCGAAGGTCACAGACGAGCAGGGCAAGGACACGGGGGCGCGCCGGACCTTCCGCGCCCCGGTCGTCGTGGCGGCGGATGGCAACAGCAGCAGGCTTTCGGTGTCGATGGGACGGCGCAAGCGCACCGACCGTCCGATGGGCGTGGCGGTCCGTACCTATTACTCCTCGCCGACGCGCACCAACGACGACTACATGGAGTCCTGGCTGGAGCTGTGGGTCCCCGAGGATCCGGGGGCGGCGGCCGACCCTGCGGCCCAGGGTGACCCTGCCGTGAAGCAGATCCTCCTGCCCGGTTACGGCTGGATCTTCGCCTGCGGCGACGGCACGGCCAACGTAGGGCTCGGCATGCTCAGCACCTCCCCGGCGTTCGGGCGGGTCGACTACCGCGATGTCATGCGGCGCTGGGTCGACACGCTGCCCGCGGAATGGACGTTCCACACCGAGACGATGACGGGTCCGATCCGGGGCGACGCGCTGCCGATGGCCCTCAACCGGCGCCCCCTGTCGGCCGATGGGCTGCTTCTGGTGGGGGACGCGGCGGGCATGATCAACCCCTTCAACGGGGAGGGGATCGACTACGCCCTGGAAGCGGGTCGGCTCGCGGCCGAAGTGATCGTGCAGGCCAACACCCGCGCGGACGACGCCTCCCGGGACCGTGTGTTGAACAGCTACGACGCGATCATCTCGGACCGACTCGGGGGCTACTACACGCTGGGTCGCGGCTTCGCCGCGCTGATCGGACGCCCGGAAGTGATGAAGCGATGCGTGAAATACGGGCTCCCGATCACCCCGCTGATGCGGGTCCTCATGAAGGGGATGGCGAATTTGTCCGAGCCGAAGGGGTCGCGCATCGACGATCGGCTCCTCAACGCGCTGTCGCGTCTGGCACCTTCGGCATGAAGACGGGCGGGATTCACTAGGATGGCGGCGTGGGTCGAGGCTTGGACGACCTGCAGGAGGCGCGCGAGAGCGGTCGCCTGCAGCGCGCGCACGCGTCCCTGGGGGCGCGTCCGCACGCTCTTCGACGGAACGCGCCGCCAGGCGCTCACCCGCAACGACGCACGAACGGCCCCTGAAGTTCCGGGACCGTCGCCTGCCCGTAGGAGGCGCCCGGCCGGGCGCCCCCGCTGTACCCGCCACCGAAAGGGGAGCACGCCGAGATGAGCAGCCCCTATCTGCCGATCCTGTTCTTCCTCGCCTGTGGCCTCGGCTTCGCCCTGGCGTCGGTGCTCCTGTTCACGCTGGTCGGGCCGCGCCGGTACAACAAGGTGAAGCTGGACGCCTACGAGTGCGGCATCCAGCCCTCGCCGCAGGCGGCCGCGGGTGGCCGGGTGCCCGTGAAGTTCTACACGACCGCGATGCTGTTCGTGATCTTCGACGTGGAGGCCGTCTTCCTCTACCCCTTCGCGGTGGCCTTCGACCAGCTCGGACTGTTCGCACTGCTGGCCATGGTGCTGTTCCTGGTCAACGCGTTCTTCATCGCAGACGCCTACGTCTGGCGCCGCGGCGGATTGGAGTGGGACTGACATGATCGACCTGGAAAAGTACCCCCAGGGGGTCTACGCGACGACGGTGAGCAAGGCCGTCGGCTTCCTCCTGAAGACGTCGATCTGGCCGGCCACCTTCGGGCTCGCGTGCTGCGCGATCGAGATGATGGCCTCCGGTACCCCGGACTACGACATCGCGAGGTTCGGCTCCGAGCGCTTCGCCGCCACGCCGCGGCAGGCGGACTGCATGATCGTCGCCGGCCGCGTGAGCCAGAAGTTCGCCCCGGTCGTGCGCCAGGTCTACGACCAGATGATGGAGCCCAAGTGGGTCATCTCCATGGGCGTATGCGCGAGCTCGGGCGGGATGTTCAACAACTACGCGATCGTGCAGGGCGTGGACCACATCGTCCCGGTCGACGTCTACCTGCCCGGCTGTCCGCCGAGACCCGAGATGCTACTCAACGCGCTGATCACGCTGCACCACCAGATGATCGCGACCCCCATCGGACTGAACCGGCAGAAGGCCGCCCGCGCGGCCGAGGAGGCCGCCCTGAACGCGACGCCGCTGATCGAGCAGAAGGGCCTGCTGGCATGAGCAGCGAGGAAGCACGCGTACGTACGGCGGACGACGCCGCTCAGGTACGGGTGGAGTGCGATGAGCGCGAGGTATGGGCATGACCGACTCCGGCGCGAAGGACCCTTCGACCCAGGCCCAGGAGACGGGCGGCGGCTTGCCGTTCCCCGCGGTCCCCCGGCCGGAGGTCCGTGGTGAGCGGCACGGCATGTTCGGCGCCACGGAGGGCGGGGACACCACGGGGTACGGGGGACTCGTCGCACCCATCCTGTTCCCGGGGCCCGCAGAGCGACCCTTCGGCCGCTACTTCGACGAGGTGGCCGACCAACTCGCCGCCGGGCTGGCCGAGCGCGGCACGGCGTTCGACGAGGCCGTCGACACGGTGGTCGTCGACCGCGGCGAGCTGACCCTGATGGTGCCGCGCGAGGCGCTGCCGGCGGTGGCCCGCACGCTGCGCGACTACGCCCCGCTGCGCTTCGAGATGTGCATGAGCGTGAGTGGGGTGCACTACCCCGAGGACACCGGCCGCGAGCTGCACGCCGTCTACCACTTCCTCTCCCTGACCCACGGCAACCGCCGGGTGCGGGTGGAGGTGACCTGCCCCGACATCGACCCGCACATCCCGAGCATCGTCGAGACCTTCCCGTCGGTGACCTGGCACGAGCGGGAGACCTGGGACTTCTTCGGCATCATCTTCGACGGGCACCCCGCCCTCACGCGGATCCTCATGCCGGACGACTGGCCGGGCCACCCGCAGCGCAAGGACTACCCGCTCGGCGGGATCCCGGTGGAATTCAAGGGCGCCACGATCGCGCCGCCCGACGAGCGGAGGTCGTACAACTGATGAGCACGTCCACGAACGACCACCGCGAGGGCTACCACGCCCCCTCTGGAGCCGCCGAGGACGCCCGCGGGAAGGTCTTCACGGCCGAAGGCGGGGACTGGGACCGGCTGACGTCCGAGGCGATGGAGTATTCCGAGGAGCGCATCGTCGTCAACCTGGGCCCCCAGCATCCGTCCACGCACGGCGTGCTCCGCCTGATCCTGGAGCTGGACGGCGAGACGGTCACCGAGGCCCGGGTGGGCATCGGCTATCTGCACACCGGCATCGAGAAGACGATGGAGTTCCGCACGTGGGTCCAGGGCACCACCCTGTGCACGCGGATGGACTACCTCACGCCGATGTTCCAGGAGACGGCGTACTGCCTGGCCATCGAGAAGCTGCTGGGCATCACGGACGACATCCCGGAGCGGGCCAGCGAGATCCGCGTGCTGATGATGGAGCTCACCCGGTTGTCCAGCCACCTCGTGTGCCTCGGCACCGCGGGCATGGAACTGGGCGCCACGACTGTCATGACGGTCGGCTTCCGCGAGCGGGAGCGGGTCCTGCGGTTCATCGAGGCGACCACCGGCCTGCGGATGAACAACGCATACATCCGTCCTGGCGGCGTCGCGCAGGACCTGCCGGCCGGCTGGGAGAAGATCTTCGAGACCGAGCTTCCCCTCATGCGCCGGGGCATCCGCGAGCTGGAAGACCTCACGCTGGAGAACCCGATCGTCAAGGGCCGCATGGTGGACGTCGGCTACCTCGACCTCACCGGCTGCATCGCCCTGGGCGTCACGGGCCCGTTGCTCAAGTCGGCCGGCCTGCCGTACGACCAGCGCAAGGTGGAGCCGTACTGCGGGTACGAGACGTACGACTTCGAGGTGCCCACCTGGGATAGCGCGGACTCCTACGGGCGCATGCGCGTGCGGTTCCTGGAGATGTGGGAGTCGCTCAAGATCGTCGAGCAGTGCATCGAGCGGCTCAAGGCCTCGGAGGGGAAGCCCGTCATGGTGGCCGACCCCAAGATCGCCTGGCCGGCGCAGCTGGCCGTCGGGTCGGACGGGCAGGGCAACTCGCTGGAGCACATCCGCAAGATCATGGGCACCTCGATGGAGGCCCTGATCCACCACTTCAAGCTCGTGACCGAGGGCTTCCGCGTCCCGCCGGGGCAGGCGTACCAGGCCGTGGAGTCCCCCAAGGGCGAACTCGGCTGCCACGTCGTCTCCGACGGGGGTACGCGTCCCTACCGGGCCCACTTCCGCGACCCGGCGTTCAACAACCTGCAGGCCGTCGCGGCCGTGGTCGAGGGTGGCCCCGTCGCCGACGCCATCGTGGCGGTCGCCTCGATCGACCCGGTCATGGGAGGGGTGGACCGCTGATGTCCCACGGTCAGGAGACCAACTACGGCACGCAGCCCAACCTCGTGGCGGAGCCCTATCCGGCCCAGGTCCTCGAGAAGTTGCGCGCCGACGCGGTCCAGGTGCTGTCCCGTTACCCGCAGAAGCGCTCGGCGCTCGGCCCGCTGCTGCACCTGGTGCAGAGCGTGGACGGCTACGTGTCGACCCGCGGCATCGAGTTCTGCGCCGAGACGGTCGACCTGACGCCCGCCGAGGTCAGCGGGATGGCGACGTTCTACACCCAGTACAAGCGGCACCCCAACGGGGAGTACACGGTCGGGGTCTGCACCAACACGCTGTGCGCGATCATGGGCGGCGACGCGATCTGGGACGCGGTCAGCGCCCACCTCGGCATCGGCCATGACGAGACGACCGCCGACGGCAAGATCACGCTGGAGCGGGTCGAGTGCAACGCCGCGTGCGACTACGCGCCGGTCGTGGTGGCCAACTGGGAGTTCTTCGACAACGCCACGCCCGAGTCGGTGATCGCGATGGTCGACGCGCTGCGCGCGGGCAAGACGATTACGCCGACCCGGGGCGCCGACACCGTCGCCACGTTCAAGGAGGTCAGCCGCGTGCTGGCCGGGTTCCACGACGGCCGCGCGGTCGAGGGCAACACGGCGGGCGAGGCGACGCTGGTCGGCCTGCGCTACGCCCGCGAGCGGGGCTGGGAAGCGCCGAAGGAGGCCCGGGCCCCCCTGCCGCCGCAGGCCACCGGTGCCGCCACCGACGGGAAGGTCAAGTGATGACGCAGTTGACGCCGGTCCTGTCCGCGTTCTGGGATGCGCCGCAGTCCTTCACGCTGGAGACCTACCTCAAGCACGACGGCTACCAGGCACTCCGCAAGGTGCTGACCGCCGATCGGGCCGACCTCGTGCAGGCCGCCAAGGACTCCGGGCTGCGCGGTCGTGGCGGCGCGGGCTTCCCGACCGGGATGAAGTGGGGCTTCCTGCCCCCCGACGACGGCAAGCCGCGCTACCTCGTGGTCAACGCCGACGAGTCCGAGCCGGGGACCTGCAAGGACGTCCCCCTGATGATGAACGCCCCGCACATCCTGCTCGAGGGCATGATCATCTCCAGCTTCGCGATCGACTGCCACCACGCGTTCATCTACCTGCGGGGCGAGGTCGTCCATGTTTACCGGCGGCTGCTGCACGCGGTGCAGGAGGCGTACGAGGCGGGCTACCTCGGCAAGGACATCCTCGGCAGCGGCTTCGACCTCGACATCACGGTGCACGCCGGCGCGGGCGCCTACATCTGCGGCGAGGAGACGGCCCTGCTGGACTCCCTCGAGGGGCGCCGCGGCCAGCCGCGGCTGCGTCCGCCGTTCCCGGCGGTCGCGGGCCTGTATGCCCGCCCGACCGCGGTCAACAACGTGGAGACGATCGCGCAGGTCACACCCATCTTCCAGCACGGCCCGGACTGGTTCGCGGCGCTCGGCACCGAGAAGTCCAAGGGCGTCGGGTTCTTCAGCCTGTCCGGTCACGTGACACGCCCGGGTCAGTACGAGGCGCCGTACGGCATCACCATGCGCGAGCTCCTCGAGATGGCGGGCGGCATCCGGGGGGAGCGCAAGCTGAAGTTCTGGACGCCGGGCGGCAGCTCGACGCCGATCTTCACCGACGAGCACCTCGACGTGCCGCTCGACTACGAAGGCGTCGCGGCCGCCGGATCGATGCTCGGGACGCGCGCTCTGCAGGTCTTCGACGAGACCGTCTCCGTGGTGCGGGCGGTGTCCCGCTGGATCGAGTTCTACGCCCACGAGTCGTGCGGCAAGTGCACCCCGTGCCGCGAGGGCAACTGGTGGATGCGCCAGGTGCTGCAGCGCCTGGTCGACGGCAAGGGCATCGAGGGCGACGTCGACAAGCTGCTCGACGTGGCGGGCAACATCCTCGGCCGCTCGTTCTGCCCACTCGGTGACGCGGCGGCGATGCCGGTGCAGTCCGGTATCCAGTACTTCCGCGAGGAGTTCGAGAAGGGCTACCACACCCCGGCCCACGAGCTGTTCCCGCCGGAGGCGTCCACCTTGTTCGCGAAGGAGAGCGTGTCCCGATGACGGTCCCCACCAGCTCCACCTCCAGCGCATCGGGTGTCGGCGAGTCGGCGCCCGCGCAGCCGCCGGTCGAGATGGTCACGCTCACCATCGACGGCGTGGCGCTCAGCGTGCCGAAGGGGTCGCTCATCATCCGGGCCGCCGAGGAGATCGGCGTCGAGATCCCGCGGTTCTGCGACCACCCGCTGCTGGACCCGGTCGGCGCCTGCCGCCAGTGCCTGGTCGAGGTCGCGACGGCCGGCCCGGACGGCTCGCTGCGCCCGATGCCCAAGCCCCAGCCGGCCTGCACGATGGTCGTGTCGGAGGGCATGTCGGTCAACACCCAGCTCTCCTCGGAGGTGGCCGACAAGGCCCAGAGGGGGATGCTGGAGTTCCTGCTGATCAACCACCCCCTGGAC
>CAKUSI010000151.1 GCA_934678955.1 uncultured Austwickia sp.
GGCCGGCGTCCCCTACGACATCGTCTACGAGATGGACGAGATCAACGAGGACTTCCCCGAGACGGACGTCGTCCTCGTCATCGGCGCCAACGACATCGTCAACCCCGGCGCCCTCGACGATCCCGGCAGCCCCATCTACGGCATGCCCGTCCTCGAGGCGTGGAAGGCCAGCAGAGTCGTCGTCCTGAAGCGCGGCATGAGCGCAGGCTACGCCGGCGTCGAGAACCCCCTCTTCTTCATCGAGAACACCCACATGCTCTTCGGCGACGCCCGCAAGAGCATGGAGGCCCTGAACGCCGCCGTGCGCGGGTAGCTGCCGCCGCCAACGTCCGTCACGCGCGATAGCAGACCTCACGGAGCGCGCCGTCGTGAGCTCGCCCGTGGCGCTCTCACCGGCAAGACGTAGGGAGGTCCTTCCCTCATGTAGTCGACGAAGGGGTTGTGCTCGCAGATGACCCGCGGCACGCGACGCAGGACAGTCGTCAGGTGCGGCATCTCTCGACAGAGGTCCCGCATCCTCTCCTGCTCCCACCGGTCCTGCGGCGTCCGCCCCCTCCATGGCGACAGCAGGTGGTCTCGAACCATCCCCCTCACGTGGGCATGGCTCAAGCGCCGCCCCGTCTCGGAGCGATACATGTTCACGACCATCGCAGCGTGGAACTCATCGACCGAGTCGAAGTCGAAGGGCGCCTGTCTCCGGTCGAGGACACCGAGCAGGCAGCGCAGCGCATGGAAGAGCTCCTCGAGGAGGACCTCGTCGACGTAGCTTCCGGGGCCCTGGTCCTGAGGCGTTCCCTGCGTTCGCGGATCAGCGTGGAAAAAGGGTGTGAACTCGATCACCGCGTCGCCCGGCTGCCCGGTCGCCACCCCGCCGAAGGTCGTGGTTCCGGCGCGCAGGCCGAGGGGCTCGCGAGCCGGCACGACCCGCGCACCGCGCCCACCGACAGGGGGCCCATACCGAGGCTCGGGGATGATCTCCACGGCGTTCGCCTGGCGCGCGATGTGCCGGATGATGATCCGCCCGATACAGGACGCGAACAGCCGGTCGAGCACCCGCTGAACGGCCGCCTGGTACGCGCGCCCGTCCCAGCTCTGGACGGGCGCCGGATAGGGCTCCGCGTCGACGACGATTCGGTGGAACTCGATCGGCTCTACAGCGGCCCTTGACTCATTTCCCATCATGGCCTCCAGGAGCGCAGCGATAGCGTCACGGATGCACCACTACCTTCATCGCGGAGCACGACCCGCTGGTCGCCTCGAGACATCGTCTCGATGACGAGAGAGCGCGACAGGAACTCCCAATGCCCGACGACCTCGTCCGTGCCGGGGTCACTCGCGCTTCTGGCGCTACGGCAGCCCGCGAGCTCGACATCGCCCTGCTGCGCCGAATCGGCGTCGACCAGCTGAAGGACATAGGGGCCCGGCCATCCGCCAAACGTCCACCGAGGGACACGCGGCGCGGCGCCGGCGGTCAAGTCGGAGCTGGACGCGACGAAGAACGGCTCGCGGTGTCCCGGCGGGCCTCGGAGCACGACGAACGAGAGATCCGGCCCGTCCGCCGGATCCCACGGCTCCCCCACTCCCTGGAGCGGCCCCTCCACCCACCGGCACGCTGCCCCGCGTCGTTCGGTGATGGCACGCACAGGCGGCGCCGTGAAGTCCTCGACCACCACCGTGGCGACCAGCGGCAGATCGTCTCGGTCGGGCCCTCGCCAACGCCAGCGGACGAAGATCGGCCGGGCAGGCCCGATCGAAACGAAGGTCGATGATAGATCCGCGTACTCATCGACCAGCGGCGGTCGGCCACCGGGCACCCGCGGCCGCAACGCGATCCGCGAGACGAACGCGGCGCGGCCACGCGCATCGCCGCGGTGGAGAGGGCGCCCGGCGTCGCTCGTCCCCAGCCGCTGCCCGGGGAACAGCACCTCGACCATCCTCCCGAGCGCGACCGCCGAGACGTACCACCCGCCGCCGCGTGGGAAGCGGGCCGCGGGAGGAGGCTCGTCCAACTCGAACGTTCGCTCGATCTCGTACGCCCGATACACGGAGAAGGACATCGGGTCCGACCCCGCCGGCACGGGCCAGATCCCGTGATGTGCAGCCAACTCCATGGGTCCGTCCAACACCCTCAGCCCGGCGCCGGACCGGCGCTCGCCGCTCACCCACACCCGAGCCGCATCGCGCGGAGGCGACGCAACGCGGTGGAAGCTCGCATCGTAGATGGCGCCAAGGTCGGCAACGCCGATCTCGCGCGAAGGCCGTGCCCAGAGGTCGAAGGCGAAGGCATCCGCCTCTGCGCGTGCCGTCGGCGAAGCGAGCGCAAGAACGAGTAAGGTCACGAATCCGATTCTCCCCCGCAATTTCCGCCTCTCTGGGTGAGACGTTCGCAGGTCAACAGGCGCACTCACTCGCCTGCGTGCGCCGCCCTCCCGGATACAACCCATTCCAAAGCGTTCGAAGCTCAGCGATCAGCTCATCGCGGGTGTCAACGGCGGCCATCAGTCCTCGTCCGATGCCCAAAACACGCCTACCGCAGCTGATGACACACCGACAACGCCAGCCTCGAAGGTTGCCCCTGTGACATACCCTGACATCGTATACGAAACACCGTCGCGATGCCCGAGGAGCGCGCCGCCAAGCGTGAACAGATGTGCGACGCCGCCAAGCGCATCAAACCACCGTGCAACCAGCGTCGCCGCGACCCCTGACGTCATGACGTCGTCTTCATAGGACAGCGTTCGTATGCATATGGAAATGAGCCCCGACTCTGCATCAGACCGCTCGATCGCGACCAACGATTCACGCGGCCCGTTCAGTCCGAGATAACGGAGATACTCAGCCGCAAAATCAACTGGCAACATTGACGGTGGACCAGCATAGTTCGCGATATCTACGAGCAGCCGACCGCGCGGGTCGGACATGGCCCGCGCCTCACGAAGGCTCTCACCGTTAGGTGTCGCACCAAAAACGACACCAGGCTTACTGAGACTACTCATGGCTTCCCAAATGCGGTTTGAGCATGAATATCGCTAGCGGTTCGCCTGCACCATCCTCTCCGTGCCGCCCTGCTGAACCGAATAGTGAGCTCCGTCCACCATGACGTCGTACTGGCCAGATACGGCGACCGTGTGATTTGCCCCATCGACCACGTTGAGGATATCGTACTTAGCAACCGAAGTGATTCGTCTGCCAAAGTATGTCTCATGGTCCTCCCCCGTCTGGACGGTCACAGTCCGCTTTCCCTCCTCTACCAGGAGCGACTCGTCCTTCTTTACAAAGTGCGATCGGCTCTGATTGATAGAGACACCTTCGTCGCCCCAGACCGTCTCGGCCCTGTTCCCAGGACCGCCCTCGCCGCCACCGATGAACGTTGTCTCGTTCCCGTCGACGGACTTCGTCCGGTCGTTCTTGACCGTCATCGTCTGGTCGTGACCGATCGTCTCCGTCTGGTCGTTGTCGACCGTGTTCGACTGGTTGTTCTTCACCCGAGTGGAGTGACTGTGCTCAACCTCCTCGTTGAAATCCTTCTCCGCGTGGATGTAGACGAACTCGGCGCCTTGCTTGTCCTCGAAGCGGAGCTCGTTGAACCCGTCGCCGTTCACCGAGCTCTTCGTACGGATGACGCTCTGGGTCTTCTTGTCGGGCAGGGGAGTCGCTGGCGCCGCGTTATCGCCGTTGTAGATGCATCCTGTGATGATGGGGCGGTCGGGGTTCCCGCCCAGGAACTGCACCAGCACCTCCATGCCGATCCGCGGGATGAAGATCGTGCCGTATCCGGGACCCGCCCAGTTGTGGACGACGCGGAGCCAGCAGCTCGAGTCCTCGGCCGTGCGCGCGTGCCGGCGGTCCCAGTGGAAGTGCACCTTCACGCGCCCATGCTCGTCGGTGTAGATGTCGTCGCCGCTCGGGCCGACGACCAGCGCGGTCTCGGGGCCGTGTGGGACCGGGCGTGGCGTGCGGCGCGCGGGGCGATACGGCAGGGACGTCGGCGTCACGCTGAGGGAGCTCTCCCAACTCCCGGTCGCTCCGTGAGTGGCGCTCCCCCGGCAGCTCGCCGACGTGATGAGGTAGCGCTGGTCGAGCTCCCCGTCGGGCGCCCCGACGAGCTCGAGCGTGTGCCCGGGCAACGCAGTGACCACCGAGGTCTCGAGCGCCCAGTGCTGCCGGTCGAGATCGAGCCGCTCGGCGCGCATCTGCGCTTGGACCTTCGCGGTGTTCCCCTCGTACTGACGGCCGCCAGAGTCGTGGAAGATGAGCGCGTCGCTGTGGTCGTAGACCTCGAGCGCCGGCTCGTGCTCCCCGCGACCGGTCTGCTCCTCACGCACCTGGAGCGGTGGGTGCGTCCAGTCGTAGTCGGCCACGACCGCGTCGGTGGTCCCTATCTCTTCGTCGTGACGGATCTCCCACGCGCTCTCGCCGTCAGGCGCTTGGGAGGCGTCGCCGTGGTACTGCACCCGGCCCTCGTCGTCCGCGCGCGCTTGCGGGAGCCCACTCACCGAATCGCACAGCACGAGCACCTCATGCTCGTCCTCGTGATCGAAGTACCAGAAGATCCCCTCCTCCTCCGCGAGCCGCGAGATGAAGGCCAGATCGCTCTCTTGGTACTGCACGATGTACTCGCGCACCTCGTAGGAGCGGCTCGTGTCGTCGCGGAGCGTACGCTGCGTCGGACCGATGCGGCGATCGAAGACCTCCTGGATGACCTGAACGACGGTCTTGGCCTGGAAGATGTCGGAGTTGAAATGCTTCTCCAGCAGCGCAGCGGCTGGAGCGACGCGGAGCTCAACGTGGGTGCCCTCGACGTCATCTCGAACGGACGCGTGGAATACGATCCCCTTGAACGAGCGCGTCTGGCTCTGGCGCTCGATCGTCAGGGACACGTTCTTGTGCAGAAGATCGCGCGACGTGATGTGGTCCGAGTAGAGCGCCTCGATCGTACAGGCCGAGACCTCGTTCAGCGCCTCGCTCAGCACCACGCTGGTCAAGCCCCACTGCCCGTCCGCACCGTTCACCTCGACGTTGAAGGCGACGTCGTCGTTGCGCTGGCCACCGAGCCCGCCTCCGAGGCCGTCGAGCAGCTGCCCGCCTTGCTGCAGCACGCTCGCGGCCTGTCCCACCCCGCCGAGGACCTTCTGGACTTCGTTGTCCGGAACGATGTAGCGGGACGCATCTGTGGCGCCGCCGAGCGAGCCGAGGCCGCTCGCGGCCTTGCCCAAGTCACCACCCTGAGCGGCTCCAGCCAAAGCCTGCCCAGCACCCACCAGCTGACCGGCCGTCTTCACGACCGCTCCCGCTGTCGCGAGGGCTCCCCTCGCCTCGCCCTCGGGCAGCGCGCCGCCGAGTCCGTCTGCGAGGCCCCCGAGCCCCTGCGCTACGCCACCGACCGCGCCTGCGAGATCGCCGCCCGCGGCGTCGGTCACGCCTCCGACCGATTCGCCAACTCCCTTTGCAATCTCACCGGCTGCGTCGAGCGCCTCCGACTCCGACGCGCCGCCACCCTCGTCCCCGTTGCTCATCAGGACCCCTCTGACAGTCGCATCGACCGCCGTGCTTTCACGCTGCGTGCGATGGTCCCACAACCGAAACGACGCAACAAGATCGCACGTACGCCATCCGCTACATCTCGAGCGGCGCGATCCTCTCGATCATCATGTGTCGCGCGATGAACCGCTCGATCCTGAACGTCGTCTTCGGCGGCATCGGCACCGGCGACGCCGAGGCGCCGGCGCAAGCGGCGCAGGTCGAGGGCGAGTTCCGCGAGGTCGACGCGGACACCGTCGGCGCGTGGCTGAGGAGCGCCAAGAGCGTCATCATCGTGCCCGGCTACGGCATGGCCGTCGCACGCGCGTCCCCACACATCGATGGTGGCTTGCGATGCGATCGCGATTCCGGCATGCTCGGGAGACGAAAGGGGGCGCACATGTCGAAGTCGACGCCTCGTTGGGAGCTAGAGGACGCGCTCCGGCGCGCGAGGACCGCAGACCGGCTCCTCGAGAGGCACACCGCGAAGGTCACGCCGAGGCTTGACGAGGGCACCGGCGCGCAGCTCAAAGCCGACATCGCGCTGCTCGGTGGTCCGGCCGACGGGGCCCAGCTCGGCACCCAGAAGACCGCGACCGCCACCGAGCGAGAGATCGCCGCCGACGCGCACGACCTGATCATGTTGATGCGCAACGCCCTGCGGCGGAGCCCGAAGGCCACCCAGGCGCTGCGCACCGCGATGGGGGTGGGCCAGCAGCTGAACCCCGCCGTCACCAAGGCCGTCCTCGACGCCCTAGCGGCGATCGCCACCCACGCCCCCGCCCTCCGTGAGTGCCGCATCGCCGAGGCGGACATCGAAGAGGCCGCCTCCCTCGCCACCCGCCTGCAGGCCGCGGACGCCACCCAGAAGGGCGCCCAGGGCGCTCGTACCGGCTCGACCGAGGACCGCATCGACGCCCAGCTCCGGCTCGAGGCGGCCATCGACGCGATCCACGTGGCCGGCACCCTGGCCTTCCGCAAGGACGCGGCGATCCGCGGGCGCTTCGAGCGGCTCGTCTCGTCTTCCGGCCCCTCGGCCGAGGACCAGCGCGACCCGCCGCCCGACCCCACCGCATGATCCCGCGTAAGCCCGCGTAATCGTTGAGAAGGACCGCTGCAAAGGTCCCCGGGACCGCTGCAAAGATCCTCGGCGACCGCTGCAAAGGTCCTCGGGAGCGCTTCACGGACGCCGCCGGCCGATTCGCGAGAGGCGCCCGACCGATTCGCGGGAGCGCCCGGCCGATTCACGTGCGGCGCCCGATGATTCTCGGAAGCGCCCGGCCGACTCGCGAGCGCCCCGGATCAATTCACAGCGCCGCCCGACGCGCTCGCCCCTCCCGCGGAACGGTCCGCCGAGCGCGCCGGTCGGCGTGAACACCCTGCCGGCGCTTGCTCAGCTCCCCGCGGCGGCCGCCAAGGCTCAGGAGATCCCCGCGCGGACCACGCCGGCCGCCGCGCAGCTCCCCCGGGCCTTCGCGCAGATCGCCCTGCCCCGAAGGCAGGCCTCAGCGCGCCTGTACCGGGTCATGGCGGTCCGGCTATGAATCGAGCTCCGCCCTCTTGGACGATCGGGTCGTCGGCAGGCAGGGCGCTCGTCTCCTCGAGCGCCTGCTACACCCGGAGCGCCTCGATGCAGCGCGCGATGCCCTCCATCAGCTCCCACGATCGGCGGAACTCGAGCTCGGCGCTGGCGTAGGCCCGCCTCGCGTAGAGCTCCGTCGCCCGGTCGAAGGCGGCCCTCGCCTCGGGTGAGGGGGGAGCGTCCACGTCCTGCCCAGCACACGGTCGGGCAAGGAGGAAGGTGAGAGCGAGCAGCACGCTCAATGACTGGCGCCACCGCAACATCTCCAACCTCCTCACGCCTGTGGGTCAATATCAACGGGCGGGTTCCGAGCGCGAGTCGCTCGGAACCCGCGCTCAGCTCATGGGCAGGTCGGGGGCTCGATCTCGATCTCGACGCAGCGGTTCGTGCCCGGGTCGCACTCGAGGCCCGGCTCGCAGTTGTCGGGCGTCACGGTGCAGACCTCGCCCAGCCGCTTGAGGGCGACACACACGGTCGTGGCGCCGACCATGTCGCAGCTCGCGTAGGCGCTGCACTCCCGATTGACGGTGTCGCTCCCGACCGGGACGTCGCCGCACTGCGTGCCGACCTCGGTGTACTCCTGGGTGGCGCAGAGGTTCTCACCGTCGACGTCCTGGCAGGTCAGGCCGCGACGGATATCGCACGCGCTCCGGGTCGGCTCGCAGAGCTCGCCCTCGTCGAGCAAGGCCCGGCACTGGTTTGCGAGGCAGACGAAGCCTGCACCGCATTGAAGATCCGTCCCGTCGACGCAGGGGGCGTTGAGGCTTCCGTACTGGATCGTGCGACAGCGGGTGCCATCGGCCGTATCGATCCCATCCATGTCGTCGTTCGCGGCTTGCAGGCACGCCTGGCCCGCGTACGTGTCGCAGAACTGCATGGTCCCGATGTTGGCCGGATTGCAGGTTCCATTCTCAGCGACCGCGCTGATGCACTGCCCGCGCGGGCATTCGGGCAGACCGAGCTGTCCGCTGGAAGGACGACAGAACATGCGGCGGCCCGTAGTGGGATGGATCCCGCACTGCGCATCCGTAAAGCAGGCGCCTTCGCTCGTCGCCACCTCCCCAGGGAGGGGGATGCACGCAGCAGGGATGGGCCCGCCGCCGAGGATTCCGTCACAGCCCGCGACCTGAGCGGCCTCGCAGGCGTCCTCGTCGGTGAGCCCGTTGGTCAGCGGGATGTCCGGCGTCGCCTCGGCGTCCTCACACGCCGCAGCGCGGACGCGGCGGCAGATCTCTTGGTTCTCGAACGCAGCCAGGAACCGGTTCGCGTCGCAGGACTCGTACAGCGTGCAGTAATCCTCAGCCGCGGCGGCGCACCCGCTCGGCGTGGGGCCGCCGTCGGTGTCGGGGGTCGGGCCGCTGTCGGTGCCGGGGCCGCCGTCGGTGCCGGGGCCGGGGCCGCCGCCGTCCATCATCGGGTTCGGGCCGCCGTCGGTGCCCGTGGTGGGCTCATCACACGCTACCGCCAGCAGGCCGC
>CAKUSI010000152.1 GCA_934678955.1 uncultured Austwickia sp.
CGCGACGCTTTGACTTTCGCCGCGCTGGCGAGCGCCGCGGTGCCCGGTCTGGCGCCGATCAGCGCGGAGGCGGTCCGTCCCCGGCCCGGCGAGCGGTTCCGCGTCGGCTTCGTCGAGGACGCCGAGCACCGACGCTGGGTCGTGCGGTTGCCGGTGGACGCCGTGGCCGCCGCCCAGCAGGATGCCTCGGTGCCGCTCCTTTCCATGTTGGCCCGGCGGGTCCCCTTCTCGGTGCCGTCGCCCAAGGGTTTCGTGGGGCTGCGCGACGGTCGACGCGCGATGGTCTATCCGCTGATCAGCGGCTACAGTCTCGTCCTCTACACGGTGCCGCCCGGGACCGGCCTCGCGGCCGAGGTGGGGCGGGCTCTGGCCCATCTCCACAACGTCGACCGGCGCCTGTTCGAGGAAGCGGCGCTGCCCAGCTATGACGCGGCGGAGTGTCGCCGACGGCACCTGATCGAGGTGGACCGTGGAGCGCATACCGGATTGGTGCCTGCCGGCCTGCTCTCTCGCTGGGAACGCATGCTGGAGGACGTGTCGTGGTGGCGCTTCGCTGCGACCCCTATCCACGGGCGACTCGACGGGAACCACCTGCTCGTGGCGTTCTCCTCCGACGAGGACGCGGCGAGCGGCCGGATTCGCGCTATCGTCGGCTGGGAGAACGCGCAGGTCGGCGACCCAGCGGAGGACTTCGCGGCGCTTATCGCCGCGGCGGCTCCCGACACCGTCGACACCGTGCTCGAGGCCTATGCCATGAGCCGCCTGGAAAGTCCCGACCCTCACCTGGAGCGTCGCGCCCGCCTGATCGCGGAGCTGCGTCTGGTCGGCGATCTCCTCGTGGCGGTGGCCGCGAAGGACGATGTGACGCGCGAAGCGGCCGTTCGAGCCCTGCGGCGTCTGAACGCGGACGTCGGGGACCCCGAGCCCCGCACGGAGGACTCGGGCGAACAGGCCGTGAGCTTCGTGTACGAGGACGGTCCCGCGCCGGACCGCCTGTACAAGGCCGGCGAGGTCGACGGCGGCCTGGAGGAAGGCCGCGGGGAGGACACGCAGAATCCGCCGACGGGAGCCGCTCCTCGCGGGGGCGACGCCACGAGGCACGGGGCCAGTGCATCGCCGATGGATGCCCGCCACGGCCCTCACGAGGTGGACCCCCCAAGCCGACTTCGCGCCGTGCGCTTCGACGACGAGTAGGACGTGGTAGAGCCCTTCTCGGTGGCGATGTTCCGAATAGGCCCGGACGGTGCGCCTGCCGCCCGCTCCGCTGCCCCGAGGAGCACCTCGCGAAGCGCGGCGACGGTCGGGAGATCAGGAAAGACCGTGCGACCGGTGGAGGCGTCGTAGTAGCAGGCCCGGACGCGGGCCGGGTCGAGACCACGCAGGCGCGCATAGGCCAGCCGATACACGGCCAACTGCGTCGCGGCACCTGCCTCGCGGCGCGCCCCCCGCCGGCCGGTCTTCCAGTCCACGATCACGACGGCCGCAGGGTCGGCATCCGGGTCGGGATCGGGGAAGACCGCATCGATCCGACCCCGCACCGACACCCCGGCGATCGTCGTCTCCACGGGGAGCTCGACCTCCAGGGGCACGAGGTCCGCCCACCGAGCCCCCAGGAAGCGCGTCCGTGCTGCCGTCAGCCGCTCCAGATCCGCGAGGGGTTCGTCGGCGCTGCCGGGTAACTCGTCGAGATCGAGCATGGCCGCGCGTTGGTAGTGACGCTCCACCCACGCGTGGAACTCGCGCCCTTCCCGGGCGCCCACCGCCGGGGGACGCGGCATGGGGCGCCGGAGCTCCGCGGCGTAAGAGCCCTCGTCCGCGGCGAGCGACACCAAGGCCGAGGCGGACAAGTGGGCCGGCATCCGGACGCTCGGCGCGCGCCGAACGGCCGCTTCGTGACGCTCCTGCAGCAGCGCGACGATCTCGCGGTCGAGCGTCGACCCCGCCGCGGCGCCGCGGGCGACCTCGTCTGCCCAGTCGTCGGGGCCCGTGTGCGCCGCGCTGCTGCCGAGCAGTTCGGCCGCCTCCTCCAGCAAGGCTCGTCGGTGCTCGTCGCGGAAGTGCGGCCAAGAGACCTCGGGCGGGAGAGCGCCAACGGGGCGATCGACGCGCCCATCGTCTCCCGGTTCGGGCATGGGCGCCCAGGGGCCGCGCCGCACCGAGGTGCCGTCGGGGAATGGCGTGTCCACCGCAGGTCCGGTCTCGGCCGGGTCCAGCGCGTCGGAACCTTCCAGCAGCTGCGTCAGGAAGCGCGAGGTCACCCTCGGGGTGGAGGCGTCGGTCCAGATCGAGCAGCTGAGCAGGCACAGGTGGCGCGCCCGCGTGAGCGCCACGTATGCCAGGCGTCGCTCCTCCTCGACCGCCCGATGGCCGCCTTCGTCGAAGAAGGCGGCGATCCGGCTCCCCAGGTCCCCTCCCTCCGTCGCGGTCCGCCAATCCAACCTCGGCAGGCCTCCGGAGTCCCGGCGCAGGTCGTACGGCAGCCGATCCAGTCCGACGCACCATCCCTTGTCCTTGGCCTCCGAAACGGTCCAGCCTCCCTCCTGGAATCTCGACGCGTTGGCGGATGTGGCGGGAAAGACCCCCTCCACCAGACCGGGGACCGCCACCACGTCCCATTCGAGGCCTTTCGCGGCGTGCACCGTCAGGACCTGGACGGCCTGCTCTGACACTGCCGCGACAGGGACGTCCAGGCCCTGCTCTTCGGCGGTGGCCGCGTCGAGCCAGTCGAGGAAGCCGCCGAGCGTCGGTCGATCCACCGAGGCCTGGAACGAAGCGGCCGCCTCGGCGAACGCATCCAGGTGGACGCGCGCCTCCGCCGGTGGCCGGTCCGGGCGGGCCGCCACTTCGAGGTCGATACCGAGCGAGCGCTCTGCTTCCCCGACGAGGTCAGTCAGGCCGATGGAAGTGAGCGCGCGCACGTGGCCGATGGCCTGGCGCAACCGGGACAGCCGCGCCAGCGCCTCGTCGCTGACGCGCTCCCCCTCGGGTCCGAGCCAACCAGGGCGCGGGAGTCGGTCCAGCGCCTCGATCAGGCCGAGCTCGTCCGTAGCGCGTCCTCCCTCCGCCGAGAAGCCCGACGATGGAACGCCGGACCGCTCGGCGGCGTCCTGCGGGTCGGCGTCCTGCGGGTCGGCGTCCTGCGGGTCGGCGCCCTGCGGGTCGGCGCCCGGTCCGCGCGCGGGGGAGCGCTCCGGCGACCCGTTCCCCACATCGCCCGCTGACGGGGTGTCGACCCCGCTGTGGTCCCGCGCGTCCTCGAGGAACCTCAGGCGACGTGACCAGGCCGACAGTCCATCCAGGTCCGCAGCCCCGAGTCGGCACGCCGGCCCGACGAGCAACCGCAGGAGCCGGTCGGTTCGCCGTGGGTCGTGTGCCACGGTCAATACGGCGACGAGATCCTGCACCTCGGGTGTCGTCAGGAGCCCGCCGAGGCCGACGACTTCGACAGGTAGCCCGCGCTGCCGCAGCGCGTCGACCACCGGCCCAAACTGCGACCGCCGCCGACACAGGACCGCGGCGGTGGCACCCGCCGGCCGTCCGTCCGGCCGAAACCACGTCGCCGCGATACGGGCCGCCACGAGCGCGGCCTCGTCTGCGACGGTCTCCACCCGCGCCGCCTCGACGACGCCGGTCTGCGCCCCGGGTGCCGGGACGAGCCGTCTGACGGGAACGGACCCGCGTCGGAGCGGCGTGGCCACCGCGTTCGCGGCGGCCAGGATGCTCTCGTCGTTGCGCCAGCTCACCGACAGCGGCAGAACGGTCCCGTGCGACTGCTCCGAGCTGCCTCTTCCTCGCCGCGGGGACGCGGCCGGGAACAGCCGCCCGAACTGCGACAAAGTGGCCGCGCTCGCCCCGCGCCACCCGTAGATGGACTGGTGCGGGTCCCCCACGGCCATGACCGGGACGGGCCGGCCCCTCGCAGGCTCTCCGAACAGCTCGTGCAGAAGGGTGAGCTGGGCGTCACTCGTGTCCTGGAACTCGTCCAGCAGCACCGCGGTGAATCGGGCGCGTTCGCCGCGGGCCACGGCCGGGAACCGGCTCGCGAGTCGGGCCGCCAGCGCGACGTGGTCAGCGAAGTCGAGGACGCAGCGCTCCCGCTTGGCGTCCGCATAGGCGGCCAGGATCGGCACGAGCTGGCGCCTGGCTGCAACGGTCGCGACAAGCGCCCTCACATCCGCAGGCAGGCCTCGCGTGCGACCCGATCCCGCGGGGAGAGAGGCGACGTGGCGCGTGAAATCGTCGCACCACGCCCCCAGGTCGGCCGGTGTGCGCAGGTGCTCGGCGAGCGCCCCGGAGAGCTGGACGACGGCGCGCGTCACGGTGGACTCCGCCGCATCGACGGCATCCATCGGACCGTCGTAGGACGTGGACACCTCGTGCGCGAGCTGCCAGGCGGCCGCGGGCGTGAGGAGTCGAGCATCCGGCTCGATCCCGAGAAGGAGACCGTGTTCGGCCACGATCCGCCCCGCGTATGCGTGGTATGTCGAGACCGTGACTGCCTCCGCCAAGTCCGGCACGTCGCCGCCGCCTGGCTCCAGAGCCTGCGCCTCGCGCAGCACCCTCAGCCGCTGACCGATGCGGGCACCCAGCTCTGTCGCGGCCTTCCGGGTGAAGGTGAGGCCCAGCACCTGGCTCGGAGCGACGACGCCGTTCGCGACGAGCCAGACGACCCGGGAGGCCATGGTTTCGGTCTTGCCGGATCCGGCACCCGCCACCACGAGGGCGTGGTCGTGGGGCGCTTCGATGACCGCCCGCTGTTCCGGAGTCGGTCGAGGTCTGCCCAGAAGGTCCGCGATCGCGTCGGCGGTGAGGGCCACCATCTAGATCTCCTCCCCGTCCCCGCTACCGGGGCAACTGGACCGGAATCGGCAGGTGCGGCACCAAGCGCCCGCCCGCGCCACATACGTCGACCCCGCCATGCCCACGGCCGCATTCCGGAGCAGACGCTGCGCCCATTCCGGGTCCTCGTCGCGGCTGAGTGCGGGCTGCATCTGGAGGTCGACCTTCGTCGTGGCGGCCGCCGGTCCCAGTTGCAGGAGCGCCGCGCCCGCCGATCGCGGACGACTCCCCGCGGTCGGGCCGCTGCCGGGGGACGCGGAGCCATCTTCGAGACCACCGGCCTCTACGAGCGCTTGGTAGGCGCCCAGCTGGCCGTGCCGAGGCAGGTCCCTTGCGGCCGGCTTGCTGGATCCTGTCTTGAGGTCGATCACCCGCAGCGAGCCGTCCTCGCGGCGCTCCAGGCGGTCGATCCTGCCGCGCACGCGCACGTCGCCGAGGTCCGCGGCGGCGGCCACCTCGCGGCCCACGGTCTGCCATCCCTCGGCGACGCTCTGCGCGTGATGCCGGGCGAGCTTGGCCAACATGTCGTGCGCGAGCCGCCGCCTCCGCTGCGAGATCCACCCGCAGGGCAGACCCAAGGAGCTCCACCGCTCGTCCAACGCCGCGTGCAACGCCGCCGCGTCGGCGTTGTCGACCTGCGCCGCGATCGCATGGACCAGCGAACCGACCGCGTCGGATCCGCCGGGCAGACGCGGCTCGCCACCGGACGTCTGGAAGAACCACCGCAGCTCGCACTGTCCGAACGACTCGACGTGCGAGGGCGACACGACGACTGTGCGGCCCTCCTCGCGTCGGGGGCGATCGTCGCTGAGGCCGGCAAGTCCCCACCATGAACTCGGCGCAGCCCCGGAGACTCCTCGGTCCGCAAGGAGCAAGAGGCGTCGAGCCGCCGCCCTTCGGTCCGCCTCGCTTGGTGCCAGGACGATCTCGCGGCGCAGGTGCGCCACGACGCCCGCCAGACTCACGTCCCGGGGCGCGGAATCGATCCGCCGCGACGGGTCGGTGGCACCCTGCTCCACCAGCTCGACGAGGGGTGAGGGCTGCTCGTCCTCGCCGGCAACGGCGGTGACGACGAGGTCGCCGCAGGTCCGGCTCACAGCGACGTGAAAGAGCCGCGCCTCGTCGTGCGCCACTGCGGCCAGCGCGGCGCGGGGGTCGGCCCCCCGCCCCGCCAACCGGTCGACGAGTTCCTGGGAGCCCAGGATGGAGCCGCGAAGCCGCAGGTCCGGCCACACCCCGTCCTGCACGCCGGCGATCACCACGAGGTCCCACTCCCGCCCGGCGGCCCCCTGCGGCGTTGTCAGGGTGACCGCGTCGTCGGTCGGGGCCTGATCGACCAGACTGTCCCCTGCGACGTCCTGAGCGGCCACGTGAGACACGAATCCCTCCGGGCCGCGTCCGGGCAGACGGTCCGCATACCGCTCGGCCGCATCGAAGAGCGCCACCGCGGCGTCGAGGTCGCGATCCGCGCGGGCCCCTGCCGGTCCCCCCGCCAGCGCGATCCCACGCCACGCCTCCGCGAGGCCCAGCGCCTCCCACACGGCCCAGAGGACTGATTCGGCGCTCACGCCCGGCGCCCAGCGACCCTCTTCCCGTGCCGCGGCGCGCGCGCCTGCGGCGATCGCGCGCGCCAGCCGCCTCGCTCCCTCACCCGCCGCTCCCGTGTGGTCCAGGACGGGGTCGCCGAGAAGCCCGGCCACCATCGCCTCCTCCGCCGAACGCCCCGGCTCGATTCCCCGCGTCGCCCCCTCGCCGTCCAGCCTGCGCAGCGACCGGCGCAGACGTCGCAGCGTCAGACCGTCGACACCCCCCAGGGGAGACGTCAGAAGACTCAGCGTCTCGTCGTGGCCCAGGGGTCGCGGCTCCTGTCTGCCGACGGCGAGCGACACTCTCATCAGCGACAGCAGCGCCTTGGCCACCGGGTGCTCCCGAAGGGGTTCCTGCGCCCCCGTCACGTGGTGCGGGACCCCGGCGCCGAAGAGGGCCCGCCGCAGCGGCGCGATTCGGCCCGAGCTCCGCACCACGACCGCCATCCGGGACCACGGCCGCCTCTCGACGAGGTGGGCGGTGCGCAGGGCCGACACGACGTGCCGCGCCTCCTCGGCGGCGGTGCGGGCGAGGATCACGCGTGCTCGCGGGATCCGATCCCCCGGCGAACCGCACTCTCCGCTCCTTCGCGCGGACTGGGGGGACCGGTGGGCCGCGGCCCCGGCGACGCCGATCCCAGCGGCCACGCGGTCGGTCACCGCCGCCGGCTCTCCGCCCTGGCGCCACCGCCGCCCGAGCACGTGAACCGGCCCAGGGCGCCCCAACGTCATGAAGGCCCGCGGATCCGCCCCTCGGAACGTCTGCGTGGCGGAGTCGGGATCGCCGAGCAGCAGCAGGTCCACCCCGTCAGAGGCGATGCGGTCCAGCAGCCGGACCGCCGGCGGCGTCAGCTCCTGGGCGTCGTCGACGACGACCAGCGCCAGCCCGGGCAAGGCCTGCGCGAGCAGCGCGCCGTCCTGCTCCAGGACGTCGGCGGCGGCCCCCAGGAGCGCCGCCGGGTCGTACGCCCCTGGGCTGGAAAGGGCGGTCACGTCTTCGTACTCCTCCGCCACAGCCGCAGCCGCGACCCATTCCGGGCGGCGGTGGCGACCGCCGAGCACCGCCAGCCCTGCCGGAGGGAGATCGCGCTCGGTGGCGCGCATGAGGAGGTCTCGCAACTCGCTGCGGAAGCCCCGGCGGGACAGCGCCTCGGTGAGCCCGTCCGGCCACATCGGGGGCTTGCCTGCCCCGGCGGCGTGCCCCGCCAAGAGTTCGCGCAAGATGACGTCCTGTTCCGGGCCGCTCAGGAGTCGCGGCGCTGGAAGCCCCTCGGCGGCAGCCCTCGCGCTGAGCAGCGCGAAGGCCAACGACGAGGGAGTCCGGGCCAACGGCCGCTCCGCCGCCCCTGGCACCTTCGCCGCGATCCGGTCGCGGACGTGGTCGGCCGCGGCGCGAGTCGCCGCCAGCACGAGGCAGGATCCGGGATCGGCGCCGTCCCGGATCCTGGTGAGCACGGCGTGGAGCGCCACGGTCGTCTTGCCGGTGCCAGGGGCGCCCAATACCACGGCACGACCGTCCCTGTGAGCGACGGCGCGCGCCTGCGTCTCGTCCAGGAGGAGTCCCGCGGCGGACGAGGCCGCGTTGGTCGCCACGTCTTCGAGCGGCCACGCGCGGATGACCTCGCCGCGAGGTGACGAAACCACGGAACGCTCCAGAACCACCATGGGGCCACCCCACCACCGCCCACTGACAGCCCTGCGAGCTGCGGCGATCCGAGGCGCCCAGCGCGTCGCGGGCTACGGTCGGGGGACCCTGGCCCGTGACACGTCGACCGTGCCGTCGGCCCGCACCGGAGTGCCCTCCTCCCGCCACCGGGACGCAGCGCGCCCGCGCAGTGACGGCGGAAGCATCCCCGCGGCGTTCACCACCCGCCACCACGGCACGAGGTGGCCGTACCGGCTCAGCACCCACCCGGCATACCGGGCACTCCCGCCCGCCAATGCAGCGAGGTCGCCGTAGGTGCGCACCGCCCCGGGGGGAATCTCGTCCACCAGGTCGAGGATCGCCGCGACCCGCGGGGGCAGGTCGACGCTGACGGCGAGCGTCGAAACGTCGTCGTCGCCCTCGGCTGCCGGCCGGCGCGGCACCGGTTGTGCGGCGGAGAAGGCACAGGGCATGGGGCGGAGGG
>CAKUSI010000153.1 GCA_934678955.1 uncultured Austwickia sp.
TGGCTGGTGTCGAGGAGGACGGCCTCGTCGCGGGCCGTGAAGTAGAAGAGGACGCCCACCATGAAGATCGGCACGACCGTGTAGATCAGTTCGATCGGGACGTTGTAGCGCAGCTGGGGCGGGAGGCCCGTCTCGTCCTTCTTGCGCCGGTAGGCCACGACACACCAGATGGTGAGACCCCAGACCAGGATTCCCACGGCGAGGGCTGCGATCCAGCCGCCCACCCACAGGTCCTGGACCCGCTGGGCACCGGTGGACGCTCCCCGGGGAAGGAAGCCCCGGCTGATCTCCTCGGTACTGCATCCCGTGAGGGCGAGGGTCGCGATGACCGCGATGGCCGCGATGCGGCTCACCCGGCGCGGCTTGCGACCGCGGTCTTCACCATGCCGACGCACTGTGCACCTTCCGCTGACGGACTGTTCCGAACGCCGCCACCCGGACAGCAAGGACCGTGCCGCAGGGGACACAGGCGCTGACGAGGGTGAGAGGCGCACTCCTGTGTGGGGAACACTACCGCCACACCTGCCGGCGTCTGCCCCTGCGGCAGGCCGTAGGTTGCGGCGTCTCAGGAGAATCGGTGGGCGGGCGCTTTGCCACGGTCAGCGGGCAGGGTGGACGTCCGAGCAGCGAGAAGGCGGTCCGTCCCTTCATGGAACGAAGGTTCGGGGCGGGCGAAGGTGCGGCGCGAGCAGGGCCTGCGCCAGCAGGCGGGCGTATGTCGCCCGGTCGACCTCGCTCACGCCGAGGCTCGCCAGATGCTCGGTGCGCCACTGGACGTCGATCAGCCGCCGCGCGTCCCCGTCGGCGCGCACCGCAGCGACGAGGGCGACCAGCGCCACCTTGCTCGCATCGCGCGCGGCGTGGAACATCGACTCCCCCGCGAACAGGCCCCCGATCGACACGCCGTAGAGCCCACCGACCAGCTCCGGACCGGACCACACCTCCACCGAGTGGGCCCAGCCCAGCCGATGCAGGTCGACGTACGCGGCGGCGATGTCCGGCGTGATCCACCCCCCGGAGCGCGCCTGGCCGGCGCACGAGGCCACCACGGAGGCGAACGCCTGGTCCCAGGTGACGCGGAAGCGCCGGAGCGAACGACGCAGAGACCGCGACACCTTCAGGTCGGCGGGTATCAGGACCCCTCGGGACACGGGACTCCACCATCCGATCGGCGGCCCTCCCTCCGGCCCGATGCCCATGGGGAAGAGGCCGTGCCGATAGGCAGCGAGCAGCGTGCCGGGGTCCAGATCCGCGCCGAGCGCCACCAGGTCGTCGTCAGGGCCCGGCTCGGCCGAGGCCAGATCCCAACAGGTGGGTGGGGGTTCGATCGGTGATCGCCCGGGGGCCCGCTGAGCGGGCGCCTCGCGCAGCGGATCGGCACCCCCGCGCGCGAATTGGTCGGCCCGGCCCTGCCCGGCAGCGGGGTCCCCGCGCGGGCCGGGCCCGGCGTCAGCCCCCACCGCGCAACCGGGTGGGCAGGCGAGGCGCAATGTCAGCCGCGGCCTGTTCGCCGTAGGCCTGCGCGAACCGGTGCAGGTAGCGGCCGAGCGCGGGTTCGTACTCCTGCGTCCCGACCGTCTCCACGACGTACGTGGCGAGCAGCGCGCCCAGTTGCGCGCACCGCTCCTCCGGCAGCGACCAGGCGAGCCCGGCCAGGAATCCGGCGCGGAGGGCATCGCCCACCCCCGTCGGGTCGGCGACGCGCTCGGCGGGCACGACGTCGACGTGGACGGCCGGGGCATCGGAGCGCACGATCGTCGCGCCGTCCTTGCCGCGGGTGATCACCCGGATGCCGACCCGTGCCGAGATCTCCTCGTCGGTCCAGCCGGTCTTCTGCGCGGTCAGGTGGCTCTCGTACTCGTTGGTGAACAGGTATGCGGCCCCGTCGACGAGGCGGCGGATCTCTGCGCCGTCCATGAAGGCGAGCTGCTGGGAGGGATCCGCGGCGAACGCGATCCCGCGCTCCCGGCATTCCTGCGTGTGGCGCAGCATGGCCTGGGGGTCGTTCGGCCCGATCAGCACCAGATCGAGCCCCCCGACGCGGTCGGCGACGGGCTGCAGCTCGATCTCGCGGGCCTCGCTCATCGCGCCGGCGTAGAACGTGGCGATCTGCGCGGCGTCGTCGTCGGTCGTGCAGACGAACCGCGCCGTATGCGCCGTCTCCGAGATCCGGACGGATGCGCAGTCGACGCCGTGCCGCTCCAGCCACGACCGGTAGTCCGCGAAGTCCTCCCCCGCCGACCCGACGAGGATCGGCCGGAGGCCGAGTTGGGCCATCCCGAAGGAGATGTTGCCCGCGACGCCGCCCCGGCGGATGTCGAGACTCTCCGCGAGGAACGAGACCGACACCTTGTCCAGCTGCTCCGCGATCAGGGAGTCGGCGAATCGGCCGGCGAAGGTCATCAGGTGGTCGGTCGCGATGGACCCGGTCACAGCGATCTGCACGCGACCAGCCTAGAGGCTTACCCGTGCCGGGCCCCCGGACGCGTCGAAGCGCCCGCGGCCCGCCCCCTGACTTCGGGGCGGGCCGCAGTGCACGTCACGTTGCCGGCGAGGACACCTGCTCAGCGAGGGATCAGCTGAACGAGTCGCCGCAGGCGCACGAGCCCTGGGCGTTGGGGTTGTCGATCGTGAAGCCCTGCTTCTCGATCGTGTCAGCGAAGTCGATGGTGGCGCCATCCAGGTAGGGGGCGCTCATCCGGTCGACGACGAGCGCGACGCCGCCGAAGTCCACGATCGCGTCGCCGTCGAGGGTGCGCTCGTCGAAGAAGAGCTGGTAGATCAGGCCCGAGCAGCCACCCGGCTGCACCCCGATCCGCAGCCGCAGGTCGTCGCGACCCTCCTGGTCCAGCAAGCTCTTCACCTTCGTGGCGGCGACGTCGGTGAGCACGACTCCGTGGGTGCGGGCCTCGTTGGAAACAGTCATCAGCACGTCCTCACTTGTGATTGCGCGGTAGGTCGGCGGTCGATCGTCTCGTGCGTCGACCGCGCTGCAGTCTCGTGGTCAACGCCGCCTACGTGCGGCATGTTCCCCCTACTGTACGCATGCGTGGCTCAGATCACACCAGCGGACTCGTACGGCGAAGCAGGAACGGCCGGTCACCCACGGCTCAGGCGGGCGACCACGTCGAGGCCACCCGGGCGGCGCGCTCGGCCAAGGTCCCGACAGGGTCAGCCATCGCCGCCCTGACCTCCTCGGGGCTGTCGGCGACGGCGTACACCCCGGCGAGACCCAGGCTCATCGCGTCTCGCCGGCCGAGCCGCACCTGCCCCGCGATGACCACGGTGGGCAGGGCCCGCTCCGCCGCGACCCGGGACACCGTCGAGACCACCCCGCTTGCGAAAGAACGCACGTCGAGGCATCCCTCACCCGTGATCACGAGGTCCGAGCGGCTCATCAGCCCCGTCAGGTCCCACGCGTCCGCACACCACTGCACCGCCCCCTGGCGGCGCGCCCCGAGCAGCAGGAGACCGTAGCCGAGGCCGCCGCCCGCTCCGGCACCCGGTTCACGGTCGATGCGGCGGGGCAGGCCGGTCAGCAGGTCCGGCCCTGGAGGCATGGCCTCGTCGACCACCTGGCGCAGGCGCGCCAGGGATCGCTCCAGCTGTTGGGCCTGCTCGGGGCTCGCCCCGCGGGCGCCTGCCGTCGCCGCCGAGGTGCCTTGCAGTCCCAGGAGCGGAAGGTCCTCCCCGGTCGCGAGCACCAGTTCGACGTCGGCCAGCCGCTCCCGGGCGATCGGGAGGGATTCCAGCGCGTCGGCGGGCAGGGTGGCGAGCGGCGCCCCGCCGCACGCGAGGTGCTGGGCCGGGCCCGCCCCCAGCGCGGCCAACATGCCGGCGCCGCCGTCGTTGGTCGCGGCGTCACCCACGGCGACGACGATCCGTTGGGCTCCCTCGGACCGGGCGACGTCGATGAGCTGTCCCACGCCGTAGCTGCTGGTGGCGAGCGGGTTGCGGCGCGGTCCGTGCACCAGGTGCAGGCCGCAGGCCTGGGCCGACTCGATGAAGGCGGTCCGTACGCCGTGACTCTCCACCAGGAGCACCGCGGCCGGGACGGGCAGGCCGAGGGGGTCGTTCACCGTGGTCGCGACGGTCAGTCCCCCCTCGAGAGCCTGGGCCAACACGTCCAGGAACCCGGCTCCGCCGCTGGTCAGCGGGGCGAGCTGCACCTCGTCGCGCGGTGCGCGCTCCTTCCAGCCCTGAGCGATCGCCTCGGCCGCCTGTACGGCGGTGAGCGTGCCGAGGAATCGTTGGGGGCAGATCAGTACGCGCATGTGACTCGTCCTATCCGCGCTGGGCTTCGAACGCGCTGATCCGCTGCAGGAGCAGGGCCTCCGCCAGGCAGGCGCGTTCGAACTCCGCCAGGTGCAGGCTCTCGTTCGCGCCGTGCGCCCGGGTGTCGGGATCCTCGACGCCGGTCACCAGGATGGCCGCCTGCGGGAACTGGGACTGGAACTCGGCGATGAACGGGATGGTGCCCCCGATGCCGATGTCGACGGGCTCGCGGCCCCACGCCTGCGCCAGGGCCGCGCGGGCCGCGTCGACATATGGGCCGGTGGTCGCCGCGACGAACCCGTCCCCGACGTCGTCCACCTCCACACCGACCTCGACCCCCCACGGGGCGTGGCCCCGCAGATGGGCGGTCAGGGCGTCCACCGCGCTGCGCCAGTCCTGGGTGGGAGCGAGCCGGACCGACAGCTTCGCGCGCGCTGTGGGCAGGAGGACGTTCGCGGAGTCCTCCACGTTCGGCGCGTCGATCCCGATCACCGTGACCGTCGGGGAGGTCCACAGCCTCGACGTCACCGTCCCGCGCCCGATCAGCTCGCCGCCGTCGCGGAGACCCGCGTCGGCGCGGAACTGTGCCTCCGGGTAGTCGAGGGTGGCGGGCGGGTCGTGCCGCAGTCCTTCGACCGCCACGGTGCCGTCCTCGTCGTGGCAGGTCGCGATGAGGCGGCACAGGGCGGTGAGGGCGTCGGGGACCGCCCCGCCGAACATGCCGGAGTGGACCCCGTGGGTGAGCGCGCGGACGCTCACCACGACCCGGACCAGCCCGCGCAGCGTCGTGGTCAGCGACGGCGTGCCGACGGCCCAGTTCGAGGAATCGGCCAGGATGATCGCGTCGCACTCCAGCGTGTCGCGGTGGGCCGCCAGGAGCGCCGGCAGACTCGCCGAGCCGACCTCCTCCTCGCCCTCCACGATGACCCGGACGTCGGCGTCGAGCTCGTCACCGAGGGCGCGCAGCGCTGCGACGTGCACGAGGACGCCCGCTTTGTCGTCGGCCGCCCCGCGGCCGAAGAGCCGCCCGTCCCGCTCGGTCGGCTCGAACGGGGGACTCACCCATTCGGTCTCGTCGCCGGGCGGCTGCACGTCGTGGTGGGCATAGAGGAGCACCGCGGGCAGGCCCCCCGGCTCGCGGACCACCTGCGCCTCGACGCCGACGCCTTCGAGGAGGTCCGCCACGGCGTGCGCGCTCCGCTGGGTGTGGGAGTGATCCGCCGAGGGCAGGGAGACGCTGGGGATCCGTACGAGATCCTCCAGGTCGGCGCGGATTCCCGGCATGAGCCGCGCGAGCCGCTCGGCCAGGACCTGCGGGGCGGTGCGGGACGAAGAGCTCACCGGGAGAGCGTAGCTGCCGAGGCGTTCGGTGACGGAACTCCTCGGCCGTCCGGGACGGAACTCACCGAGGGAAGCACGTCGCCTAGAGTTGGGCGCGTGTTCGGACGCAAGAAGGATGAGATCGCCGGCGAGCCGGTCGACCCGGCCGCCCCGGAGCGCCCGGGCGCGAAGAACCGCCCTACCCCCAAGCGCCGCGAGGCCGAGGCCGCGCGGCGCGTGCCGCTGGTCCCTGAGGACCGCAAGCTGGCCAAGGCGCAGGCGCGCCAGCGCGGCCGGACCGAGCGCCTGGCCCGCCAGGAGGCGATGCGGCGCGGCGAGGAGTGGGCCATGCTCCCCCGCGACCGCGGACGCGAGCGGGCCTGGATCCGCGACGTCATCGACGCCCGCTGGAACGTGGGCGAGTTCATCCTGCCGATCATGCTCGTGGGGCTGCCGATCACGCTCGTCTCCCCGCCGGGCAGCACCTTCTATCAGCTCGGGTTCGCAATGGTGTATGGCGTCTTCGGGGTGTTCGTGATCGACACCGCGTGGATGTGGTTCACGCTGAAGCGCCGCTACCTGGCGAAGTTCGGCGAGTCCCCGCCGCGGGGCTCGGCCTGGTATGCGGTGGGCCGCGCCATGGCGATGCGGCGCACGCGGATGCCCGCCCCCCGCGTGGCGCGCGGGGCGAAGATCGACTGAACGCCAGCGGGTGGGCCGGTCGCGGCCGCCGGGCCTGCTCAGGCGGGCGGCTCGAGCGACATCGGCCCGTACTCGACCGTCCCGTCGCGCAAGAGCGTGACTGACGCGACGCCGGAGTGCGCGAGTTCCTGCCAGTTCTCGCCGAGGTACGCCTCCGCATCGGCCTGGCTGGGGAACTCTCCACCGCCGGGATTGTCCGGCAGCGGCTCGCCGCTCGAGTCATGACAGGTCCAGGTCCAGCGCTCGCTCATGATGTCTCCCCGGTGATGGTCATGGGTCCACCCTAGGAGGGGCCTTCCGCCCCGGCCTCCGGGAGCGCACGGACCGCCGCAGCGCCCGCCCGGCCGAGGCAACCCGCGACCGGAAGCCACCGGCGGGCTGCGCCACCCGCGCCAGGACGCGCTGGGTCTCCTTGCGCCAGGCGCGATCCCGGGCGGCCTGCGCCGCGCGCCGGGCCGTCGCCTCGTGCGCCTCCGCCGCAGCCTCCTCGGCCGCCTGGGCGTTGCGCCGGGCGGTCGCGTACTGCCCCCCGTGCTCGAAGGTCACCTCGACCGCCTGGAACCCTTTCAGCCGCTGCGCCCGGGCCATCCCGGCGTACGCCGCCAGGTCGGCCTCCGTCAGGTCGACGTGGTCGGTCATGGGCGTGAGCAGGGCGCGCGGGTACAGGCGCAGAGCCAGGACGACGTTCAGCTCGCTGCACAGCACGAACGCCACGCTGGCCAGGTAGATCCAGCCGAGGAGGCCGAGCACGACCGCGAACACGCCGTTGGTCGCCGACTGACCGGCGACGACCGCCCGGACGAACTCGGCCCCCACGGACTGCAACGCCTGCCACACGAGCACACCAAGCAGGCTCCCGGGCATCGCCTGGAGGCGGGTGACGGGATAGCTCGTGCCGAAGCGGCTGACCAGCTGGAAGAGCAGGAAGGTGAGCACGGCGGAGGCGAACGTGGGCCACAGACCGATGGCGCGGCTGGAGATGCCGAGCGCCTCCAGCGCCGGCGAGAGCTGGCTGAGCAGCGTCGAGGAGACGAGGAACAGCGCCACGGCGGCCAGCATGGCGAGGCTCTTGGCCCGGGCGAGCAGCGGGTTGGGCCGGGAGTTGCGAGGCACGTACCAGGCGATGTTGAGGGCGTTCTGCATCGCCTGGGCCACGCCGATCGCGCCGTAGAGGGCGCCGAGCGTACCGATGACCACGGCGGTCGTGCTGCCCCGCAGCTCCGCGCGGCCCAGCTGCTCACCGATCACGGGCAGCTGGGCCAGCGCCGAATCCATGATGCTGTTCTGCAGGTCCGGGTTGTTCTGCAGCACGAAGCCGAGGAGCGAGGAGAGCAGGAGCAGCAGCGGGAACAGCGAGATGAAGCCGTAGTAGGTGATCAGCGCCGCGAGGTAGGGGCCCTGGTCGTCGATGAACTTGTAGATCAGCGCGATAGGCAGCCCGAGCACCGGGTGACGACGCTGGAACGAGTCGAGCGCCCCCACCCTTGACATCGCCACCTCCCGCCCGCTGGGCCGCATTTTGCCACGAGGGCCCGGGCACGCTGGGGACCTTCCGTTCTCGGAGCCGGCAACCCCCACGAGATTCGTTGTCCCCGAACGGGTCCGAGGAGACGCGCGAGGCGCACGGTCCAGGCCGCCCCCAGCAACCCGTGCCCGTCGGCCGGGCGCGCCGTTGCGCCGTTACGCCGTTGCGCCGTTACGCGACGAGGGGCTTCACGTCGCGCCACAACACCAGGAGGGCCTCAGGACGCCAACGGCTGCCCGCCGCGGCGGGGACGGCGACCGCGAGATCCAGTCGCTGCAGCATGCCGCCGCGCGAGTCGGCCACGTCGATCAGACGCGCCGCCTCCTGCAGGGTGGTCGCGACGACGACGAGCCGACCGCCCGGCCGCAGGACCCGCCAGCACGCCTCGATCACCTCGACGGACGCGGGCACGGAGGTGATCACGACGGCGTCGGGCGCGGACAGCTCCTCCACGCCCGCGCCATCCGAGACGCTCAGCGCCCGGCAGGCGGGGTGGCTGCGCTCCCACATCGGAGCCAGCCCGCCGCCTCCCACCTCCCACAGCAGCTCCCCCGGGCCGGGCGCCAGCAGGGAGAGCACCGCGGCACGGGCCTGGTCCGGCCTCCTCGCGCTCGCGCTGTCCGCGACGGTGTCGGCGGCGACGCTCGACGACATCAAGTACACGTCACTGCCCGGCGATCGGGTCC
>CAKUSI010000154.1 GCA_934678955.1 uncultured Austwickia sp.
GCCCGAGCGTCAGCAAGTCGTATCTTTGGCGCGTTAGGCTCAGAACCGCTGAAAACCGCAGATCAGAGTTACAGCTACTTTCACGACCGCACGGGGTGCCTTTTGCGATCTAGAGGCGTCGTGTCGTCCCCTCGCGACTCGGGTCTCTGCGGTGGGGGTCATGCTCGAACGGGTCATGGAGTTGCCGCGCTCGTTCTGCTGTCCGCCGGTTCTGGTTCTCCCGCTCGGCCTGTTTCGCTTCGATCAGATGGGCGGCGTCGTTGACGGGGAGGGCGCGGAGTTCTTCGGCCTCTAACCGTAGGAGCGCGGCCCGGTTCTTGGCGTCGTGCGCTTGACGGCGGGGGTTGGTGGTGCGGCGCATCCCGTATCGGGCGGCCTGGGCGTGCTCGGTCCCGTACTCGTTGACGAGCAACGCTGTGCGCTCTTGCTGGTGTCGCTTCCGCATCGTGTCGCGGTCGGCGGTGGCGGCTTCGAGGGTCTGGGCGGCCTCGGTCACGCGGGGGTCACTCTCGGCGCGGTTCGCGGCGACTCTGCCCGCCCAGTCGGGGAGACGATCAGGGTTTGCCGGTGTGGTGCCCCACTCCTGGCTGACCTGCCCGCGCAACGTCTGGGTGCGTTCGGTCGCGGCCTGCTGCTCGGTACGGGCCTTGCGTCTGCCGAACCTGCCTACGGTGGCGAGGCGACCGCTGGCGGCGGCCTCGTTTGCGACGGCATCGAGGTAGGCGGCACCATCAGTCTCGGCCTGCACCGTCAGCGGCCCGGCGACCTCGGCACGGACCTGCTCGGCGGCGTCCTCGGCTCGTCGGAGCACAGCGGCGCTGTCCTCGTCCTCAGCCTGGTGGGTGGCGCGTTGGGCGTCGAACCTCGCGGCGGTCTGCTCCCACCGCTCCGCCGCCCGTTCTGCACGCTCGGTCTCGTGGTCGAGGCGGGCGAGTTCTTCGGTGACCAGTCGTACCGGGCCGTCTGCGACGAATCCGCGCACCGCTTCGGCGGCGTGCCGAGTGGCGTGGTCGAGGCCACGGTCTGCCGGGTCTCGCTTCATCGCCTCGATGAATTGCGCCCGCGCATCCGCCATGTCCTCGGCGACGACGTGCAGCCGGTTGGTCCCGCGGCCTCGGGTCATGCCGACGTAGATGCCTGCCGCGCTCGTTGCTTCGCTGAGCGTGGTGTGCGAGCCGTCCACGGTTGCGCCTTGGACGCCGTAGGCGGTCGCGGCGTAGGACAGGTGCGCGTGCTCACCCACATACTCAGCAGGCAAGGCGACGGTGCGGGGGTTCTTGCGCCCGCTGCCGATCTCGCGTGCATAGACACTGCTGTCCTCGGCGTTGACGTGCTGGACGAGCCATTGCTGTCGGTTGGCGACTCCGAGATCGTTGTCGTTGCGGCGGGTTTGGATGAGGTCACCGGCTCCGATGCTCAGCCCGTCGCTGCCGGTCGCCGTGATCGCGTCGTTGACCTCGCCCGCCTCGACTCTCCCGGCGCGGATGCGCTCATTCAGGGCGGTGGCCTCGTCGTTGGTCGCCACCGTGATCGCCTCGCCATCGCGGGCGCTCTCAGTGATGTGCTCACGGGCCTGCTCATCATCAGCGTGCAGGGTGACGAGGTGCATGGCGGCGAGCCGGTCGAACACCGCGCCGGGGTTCTCACGGTCACGCATCACCAACGTGAGGGCTGCGAACTCGGGATCGGTGAAGCGGTGCAGTTCGCTCATGTCGTAGGTGCGGCCTCTGATCTGGGCGGCCATATCGAGCACCCCGCCCCTGCCCACGGCCGGGAGTTGGGCGCGGTCACCGACGAGCGCGACCGTCGCACCAGCCTCAGCGGTCACGGTCAGCAGCGCGTGGGCGGTGTCTTGGTCGAGCATCCCGGCCTCATCCACGATCACCCGCTCACCCCGCTGCAACACGGTTTCTCGCGGCGGGCCTGTGAACGTGTGCCCGGTCTCGGGGTCGGAGTCGCCGGGGTTCAGGCGAGTCCATACGCCATCGTCGTTCCACCGCCACCCGTGCGCGTACACCAGAACCGCAACCGAGGTGGCGGGTACGCCGAGTTCGTCGTGCGCGACCTGCGCCGCCCGCTTCGTCGGCGCGACCACCCGCGTACTTCTGCCGTGCTCGGCGGCGACCTCGATAGCGGTGCGGAGCATGGTGGTCTTCCCGCTACCTGCTGCTCCCTCGACGAACACGAGCGGATCGGTCGAGGCGACTGCTGCCGCCGCCGTCGTCTGCCCGGCGTCGAGTCCGGCGGCTTGTGCCGCCTCGGTGACCTCGGGGTGCTGCGGCTCCTGCTCGGGGGTGCTGGCAGTGAGTTGGTCGCGTAGCGCGGTCTCGGCGGCGACCACGCCGAGGCTGGTCAGGTGCGCGACATGCTCGGGCGTCGCCGAGCCTGGGGGCAGGATCGAGAAGCAATCCGAGACCGCAACCTCGGACGCCGTGTTGATGAACTCCCGCAACTCGTCCGGTGTCGCCTGCACGCCCGCCTCGGTGACGATCCTCGTCACCTGCTCCTGCACGGTGTGCGGTGTCCACGCTGAGGATGCGGCGGTGCAACGATCCAGCGCACGAGAGGCGACCTCCTGCACCGGCAACTCATCGAGTGCAATCAGTGGTTGCGCGGCGCGACGGCCAAGGTTCTCGGGGTCGTATCCGGCGTCTGCGAGTTCTTGCTGCCACCACTGCTCGTTCTTGAGATCGGCAGGCTTCTTGCCGGGCCGCTGGTGCGCCCACGCGATGCCCTGCATCCGCGCGGTTATCACCGGGCCGGGCTCCTCGCCGGGATGCGTGGCCTCCCATTCGGCTTCGAGCTGGTCAAGGTTCCGATTGATCTGCGCTGAGCGCTTCGACATCACCGCATTGAACGGCTCCAACTCCGCGACCTCGCCTGATACAGGGTCGAGAGTCAAGCCGTGCTCCGCGAGCGTGGCCGCGAGCTGCGGGTGTGCGGCGATCACCGCCGCGCCCATCGCCCGGATCGCGCCCTGCTGCTTGAACAACGCGGCAGTATCGAGTGCCCGCCACTTCCCGGCGGCAAAGATGCGGGTGCCAATCTGCATGTGGATATGCCGGTGCGGATCACCAGCACGCGAAGTCTTATGGCCGATGCCGACCACCTGCATCTGCTCGATAGGCACGACCTCTCGTGCATCCCTCGGGCCGACCCTTGTCACGGAGTGCTGACCCAGCCACCGGCGAATCTCGCCCAGCGCATCCTGCTGCGCGTGGTCGAGGGCGTCGGAGACTTCGGGGTGGAGGGCGGCGGCGACCGACAGGCTCTTGGGGCTGTTGATCGTCATCTCACAGAACAACGGCGACCCCTTAGTGCCCTCAGCGGGCTTGCGCGGGGTACCCATCGACTCGCCCGTGATGGGGTCTGTCCAGTCCACCCAGCCCTCGTACTCATCCGGTGACAGCGACCGGGCGGCGGTGACCTCGCCCTTGCCGTCGAGCGCGACGTACTCGGCGATGGCGTTGTCTGCGCCGAGGTAGTACTCATCCGCGCCGGAGCGGTCGGCCTCGACGTACCGGCGAGCGGCAGCACCGTTGCCGTGGAACGGGATCACACCGCCTTTCACGCCTGCCACCACCTCTCTCATGCGTCGTCTCATGAGAGAGGTGCGCACCACGGCCCCGCCGTGGCATCCGTGCATAGCTTCTTGTCGGTAGAGCGGGGTTGCGAGAGTCGGTTACATACGGGCTATCATGTATGTATGAGACGTTCGGTTGAGGACGCGGAGAGAACGCGTCTGTCGCTGTGTGAGGCGGCGTTGATGGCCTTCGAAGAGAAGGGGTGGAGGGGGGCAACGTTCGAGGCGATCTCGGAGCGCGCGGGGGTGACCCGTGGTGCGCTGCATCATCACTTCCGCGACAAGGCCACGCTCCTGCGCGATGCGCTCGCGTGGGGATGGGGTGAGTACGCAGACCGTGTGTTCCCCGCAGACCCCACTCAGGGCGTATCCACTGGACTGTCGAATCTGCTCTCGGAGTACATGCGCCTGCTGAGCGTCGATCCGCTGTTCCGAGCGTTGGCGTTCTCCACGGTGCTGGTCGCACCCCAAGCGTTCGACGATGCATCGGAGAAAGCTGCGGGGCTCGATGACTGGCACGTCCGGCTGACCGAGTTGATCGCTAACGACACCTCAGCGACGAGCACGCTGCCGCCTGCGCAGACCGCGGGCCTCGTACTTGTCCTGCTTCAAGGGCTCACCGTGACTGCGGTGACAAGGCCACAAGACCTTCCACAACCCTCACACCGTGAAAGCGCGGTCGCCGCGCTGGTTCGGGGGTTGCTCTTCTAGAAAGACCATTCGTTCCCCATGACAACTCCACACACTGCCCCCGCTGGGGGCACGACTCCGACGCGCGCACTGATCGTGTCGTCAGCGGCACTGTTCACAGACATGCTCGTCCACGGCCTCGCCGTTCCGGTGCTGCCGCTCCTGCCGTCCGTCGTGGCGGCAGGGCCAGAAGCCACCGGCATCCTCTTCTCCTCGTATGCGGCGGCAATGATCGTCGCGACGCTGTTCGCCGGGCGCATTGTTGACCGGTACGGGCCACGCACACCGCTGCTGATCGGCTTGGTGGGGCTTGCGGCAGCAACGCTGCTGTTCGCCACCGGCGGCCCTTACTGGCTGCTACTCGTCGCTCGTCTCGCCCAGGGGATTGCGGGCGGTATGTCCTGGGTCGCTGCCCTCTCGTTGATCGCGGCGACCACTCCGATGGAGAAGCGTGGCCAGTCGATGGGCATCGCACTGTCAACCATCACCCTCGGCGTGCTCATCGGCCCGCCGCTGGCCGGGTTCTTGGTCGAGCACTTCGGCACCGCATCCCCGTTCCTGTTCGCCGCCGCCGTCGCACTCGCAGACGGCGTGTTGCGGATCGTGTTCGTAAAAGATTCTCCCCGCGTCACTGATGACACCGCCGGGCCACTGGCGGTACTCAAAGTGCCTGGCTCGTTCTCGATCATTCTCGCCGTCGCGGTCGGCGCGGCGGTGCTCTCCGGCATCGAACCCGTCTTGCCCGTGCACCTCGGCGCAAGCGCGCTCACGGTCGGGCTGTTGTTCGGGCTCGCAGCTCTCGCATCGATCATCGCGAACCCCATCGTCGGCCGTCTCGTCACGACCACATCACCGCGGATGCTCGTCGGTGCCGGGGTCGCAGCGGTCGCAGCCGCGCTCGTCGTGACCGGGTTCGCGACCGAACTGTGGCAGACCTGCATCGGGATGATTCTCCTTGGAGTGTCCTCGGCTCTGCTGCTGGCCCCGGCCACGACCCTCATCAGCGAGCAGGGCTACAAGTCGAACCCGCCCACACTCGGCGGCTCGTTCGCGCTCTACAACCTCGCCTACGCCGCGGGGCTCGCAGGCGGGCCACTTCTGACCGGCATCAGCACCGGGCAATGGGGCTTCACCACAGCGATGGTGATCACTGCCGCCGTGCTCGCAGTGATCGGCGGAGCTTCGCTCGTGCGTCTCCCACGAGCAGCCCGACAAGCCGAATAGTCACGTTCCCCGGTGATCGGGCGGAACCAACGTGGGCACCTCACCCGCAGACGGTTCCGCCCGATTACGGGGTCGCGTGCCCGCACCGAGAGGTGACAAAACAGCGCGCCTGCCGACAAACGGCAGGCGCGGGGCGAGCCGATGCGCGCCCTGATCTGGGTGTCAATGGCGCACCTCCCGTGTGGGAGGCGTCACCGTGGACGAACACACCTCACCCGCCAGAAACGATGCCGCGGGGTAGGCTGGCTCGACCAGCGGCAGTTTCGAGAGCCCAGAAGGTCTACGCGCTCTGTTGATCCGGCTCCATGAGTTCGGGCCTGGGGCGTGGCGGAGTGATCGTGAAGCGGCTGAGCTGATGAGGTTCACGGCGATGAAGTACAGGCGGTTGGCACGCAAGTACGGGCTCGATGCCTGGGCCGTCGCGTCGGCGGCATTCGAAGTGATGCTTGCACCGTCAACGCGGAACGCGGGAAACCCGTGGGCGGTGGTCACTCACGCGGTGCGGATCACCTGTCTCGCCGAGACTCGTGCCGCGGGGATGTTGACCTCAACCAGCAAGGTGCGCCACACCTCTCGGATCGCGGGGTTCCACGATGCGATCCGGTTCGCTGAGCGAGAGCACCTGGCCGACTACCACCCCGCCTTCGCCGTCGATCCTGCGACCGACGAAGACGACGACTCCGACAACGGCGACCGTGCCAGGGTCACCACGGCACTCTCGGACGCAGTGGGATTGTTCGTCTCTGCGGGCTGGGATGTCGCGCTCGTCGCGGCGTGTGTTGAGCATGTCGCTTACCGGCTTGCTGATCTGCCGTCGCGTACTCGCGCGGTCGAGGTACTGCGCCGCGACCGAGTGACCCCTGAGCTTCTGGGTATCCCGTCACGATCATGGTCGGCGTTGCTGCGGATTGTCCTCGGGCATCCTGATCGCAAGCACGCGGGCACCCCGACCGGCGACGGCGTTCTTCTGCGCTTTCTCGACGGGGAACCGCTCGATTCGTTGCGCTGCGACACCGGCTTGTTGGCGGCGATCTGGGGAGCCAAGCCCCGAAGCGACGCCTGAACGGTGAACTCGACCGAAGAAATACATGTGGTGCCGTGATGTGAGCGCGGGTGCTACATGTTGTGGTTTGTGGTGCGTACCTGTCTGCTATGAAGGCGACCGCAGCAGCACCCAGCACACCCAGAACCACCGTGAACCCCTCGGCTCGTGAGCGGCGGGGTCAGTCGCGGAGCGGTCTACCGCCGGGCTTCAACGTCGCGGCGTGGACACGCCAGGCGTGTGAGCGTTCCGGGGTGTCGGTCGGGGTGAGCGATCCGGTCACGCTAGCCAAACTCCGCGTCCTCACCCGCCCCGAACACTGACTCGTGCGTCGGCGGCGGGTCAGGCTTTGAAGGTGAGTTCCACGCGTTCGGGCCGGAACCTCGCCCCGGTCTTGCCGGGTTCTGCGGGTTTGACGATGAGAGTGTCGATCAGGGCGGCGATGATCGCTCGCTTCTGCGGGATCGACCACTCCTCATCCCACGCTGTTCTTAGTGCTTGCTCGTCGCCGATGGGGATGCCCTTCAACGCGGACGACTTCGCGTTACGCCCGAGCACGAGTTCCGCACTGGTGATCGTCGCCGAAGCGGCGGTCTTCGCCGCGTGCAGTTCGGTGCGGGTGAGGATGCCTGCGCCGTAGTCGCGGGCCATGTCCTCCATGCGTTGCCGTGCGGCGGTGATCTGCTCCATCGCCGCCGACACGCCTGCATCCTCACCCGGTGCAGCGGTGGGCAGTGTGGTCGCGACCAGGCGGGTGATCATGGCCTCGCTGACGAGGGTTTCGATGCCGTGGGCGGACACGACGAGTCCGCCGCGTTCTGGGCGACCGGGGAGGGGGAGGCAGCGGTAGAAGCGTCGCTTCCCGATCGAGGTTTCGCCCCGGTGCAGCCCGGAGGAGACGAGGGTGTTGCCGCACTTGCCGCAAGTGATCAGCCCCGCCAGCAGGCTCTTGGAGGAGCGGCCCACGCGCCGGTCGGGGTGGTTGAACACCGCCCGGATGCGCGCTGTCTCTTCTGGGGTGATGATTGCTTCCCAGTTCCCCGGCCCGAGGATCGCCCGGTCGCGGCGTTCCCACGTCGTTGTCGTCTTCGATGCCGGTTCGTAGGCGCGTTGCCCTGAGATGCGTGCGGAGCAGAGGATCGACCCGACCGTGCTCTCGTGCCACACGTTCAACCGGCTCTTGCCCTTCGACGGCGGCACTGGGCCGTCGTCGCGGTTGAGCCACCTCGTGATCTGCCGCACCGACTGCCCCGCGAGGAACCGGTCGGCCATCTCCCGGATCACGGCTGCTTCTTCGGGGATAAGGACACCGCCGACGCCGTACCCGTACTTCGCGCCGCCGTGCCAGTCACCCCGCTCGGCCTTCTGCTGGTTCGCACGCCTGATCCGGTCGGCTTTGTGCCCGGACTCGTACGAGGCGATCGCCACCAACTGCCGGGCCATGAGCCTACCCTCGTGGGTGTTCAGGTCGAACGCGCCACCCTTGACCGTCTCGATACGGATCGGGTGCGTCTCCACGAGGTCGATGAGGTCTTCCAGTTCGCGGGGGCGACGATAGAGCCTGTCCACATGCCACGCCACGATCCGCGACGGGCCGAGCTTCACCCGCTCCAACAGGTCGAGGTAGCCGGGGCGCTTCTTCCCCGAGTAGGCGGAGATGTCGTTGTCCATGAAGATCGCCGGATCACTGATCCCGAGCCTCGCGCACATCTCCAGGCAGTCCTGGCGTTGCCGCTCGACCCCGGCCTCCGCACCGGTACGATCCTCGGAGATGCGCAGGTACACCACCACCTGCTCCACGCCGTTGTTTGCTGTTGTGCCGTCCATGACGACCTCCCTTGTTGCCTGGTAGGTACGCCGGTCAAACCCGACACGTCGACAAGACCACCGCGATGAGCGCGCTACGCTCCGCCTGGGAACGAGAGCACGGTCGCGGCAGCGTCATCGGGCTCGCCCC
>CAKUSI010000155.1 GCA_934678955.1 uncultured Austwickia sp.
GAGCAGGGCGGCCCGGTGCACTATGTGCCGATCGACATCAGCGCGGAGATGCTGCACCGCTGCGCCGAAGAGCTGCGCCGGGACTACCCGGGTGTACGGGTGGAGCCCGTGGTGGCCGACTTCCACGACGAGCTGGGCCCCTTGCCGGGCGGACCGGGGCAGCGCCTCGCGTTGTTCCTCGGGGGGACGATCGGCAACTTCGAGGACGACGAACGGGCGGGCTTCCTGCGCCGCGTGCGGCGGGCCCTGAACCCCGGCGACCACTTCGTGATGGGGTTGGACCTGGTCAAGGACGAGGCACGGCTGGTCGCGGCGTACGACGACGCGGTCGGCGTCACCGCCGCCTTCAACCGCAACCTGATCGTTCGGATCCGGGCCGTCCTGGGCACCACCGGGTTGGAGCCGGAGGACTTCGCCCACGTGGCGCGCTGGGACGCCACCCATCGCCGCATCGAGATGCGCCTGCGGGCCCTCTGCCCCGTCGCCGCGCACTTCCCTACCCTGGGCCCCACCTGGCACCTGCCCGAGGGCGGGGAGCTGCGCACGGAGATCTGCCGCAAGTTCCATCCCGAGGAGGTCGGCGGGATCCTGGGCGAGGCGGGGCTGACCCTGGTCACGCTGTGGACGGACGAGGGCGGCGATTACGCGCTGGCCCTCGCGCGACGGGACGACTGACAGGCGCGTCGCGCAGCAACCGCTCCTGCGGTGTGCCAGAGCGCCTCGAACGTTGCCGCGAGACGCCCCTCACCGCGGAGGTCGGCCGCGGGCGGTTCGCGCCTGCTCCCGAAGGTCCCCCTCGTGGGCGCGTAACGCCTCGATGACGGCGGCCAGCGTGCGACCCGTCGCCTCCAGGTCGTCGTCGGACAGCGACTCCAGAGCATGGCTGTGCCGTCTGGCCAGCGGGCCGAAGAAGGCGACGGCGAGTTCGCGGCCGGGATCCGCGTACTCCAGCAGGATGCGCCGGCGGTCGTGGGGGTCACGCACCCGCTTCACGTGGCCCCCCGCCTCGAGGCGGTCGAGGAGGTATGTGACCGCGCCGCTGCTGAGCATGAGGTGCGCCCCGAGCAAGGCCGGGGTGACGCGGCGTCCCTGGAGCTCACTGGCGTGCAGAAAGTTCAGGGCCCGGAAGTCCGTGTCGTGCAGGCCGTGCGACGCGGCGAAGGCGTGGCCGATCCGTTGCGCGACCTCCGCGATGACGGCGACGTCCGTGAGCAACGAGCGCTCCAGTGCTGCTCGGCCCAGTGCTGCTCGGCGCGGTGGATCCGCGGTTTCGGCCACGCCTCATCCTAGGCCCATTCGCGCATTCGCTCAGTGGCTGAGAGAATCGGTCCGTGCAGCGCAGCCCCGCCCCAGAAGACATATCCGCCTCCCCCCACCCCACGGGCAACACCGCCGACGACCGTCACGGGCCCTGGTGGCGCCTCTGCGGCGTGGCCACCTCCCGGGCCGGAGCCTGGATCACGCTCGTCGTGGCCCTGCTGATCTCCGGGGCGCTGATGTCGATGGGTTCCAGCGAATCCTCCACTGCGCCCGACCCCCTCCCGACCGAGGCCGAGTCGTCCCGCGTGGCCGAGCTGCTGCGGCAGTTCCCCGACGGCGACATCGCCCCGGCCATCGCCGTGTTCTCCCGGGGTGACGGCGCGTCCCTCACCCCGGAGGACCTGACGGCGGCGCAGGAGTCCCGGGCACGGATGCTCGCCATTGATCGGGGGTTGCCGGCGGCGAACGGCCCAGCCCAGGCCGGCCCGCCCGCAGCGCCCTCCCCGGACCACCAAGCCGCCCTCGCCGTGGTTCCCGTCTCCTCCCAGCTCAGTGGGTTCGATCTGCGCGACGTCGTGGAGGAGGTCCGCGAGGCCGGCCGGCAGGGGCTGCCCGAGGGGCTCCAGGTGCAGGTCACCGGCGGGCCCGCCTTCGGCGCGGACATCGCGGGCGCATTCGCGGGCGCGGACGTACGGCTGCTGCTCGTCACCGCAGCCGTCGTCGCGGTCCTACTACTGCTGACCTACCGGTCCCCGATCCTCTGGCTCGTGCCCCTCTTCGTCGTCGCGCTCGCCGACCGGGTGGCCCAGATCGTGGCCGGCCGCGCGGGAGAGAGCCTGGGCCTGGCCCTGGACGGCTCCACGACCGGCATCGTGAGCGTCCTCGTCTTCGGGGCGGGCACGAACTATGCACTGCTGATGGTGTCGCGCTACCGGGAGGAACTGCGCCGCTACGCTGATCATCGCGAGGCCCTGCGCATCGCCGTCCGGCATACGGCCGAACCCATCCTGGCCTCCAACGTCACCGTCGTGCTGGCCCTGCTGACGCTTTTCCTGGCCACGGTGCCCAGCACTCACATCCTGGGCATCTCCGCGGCCATCGGCCTCGCGACCGCGCTCGTCTTCGCGCTGTTCGTGCTCCCGGCGGCGCTGGCCGTGTGCGGGCGCCGCCTGTTCTGGCCGTTCATTCCCCGCGTCGGCGACGCCGACCCCGCCGCCTCGGGCGCCTGGCACCGCTTGGCCTCGTTCGTCGTGAGATGGCCCGTCGCCATCCTCGCCGCGACCATTCCCCTGCTGGTGATCTGCGGCGCGGGGATCCTCGGCGTACGCATCGGGCTCGAGCAGACCGAACAGTTCCGAGTGAGCGCCGAGTCCGTCGACGGCTTCGGCACGCTGCGCGACCACTTCCCCGCCGGGCAATCCAACCCGACCACCGTGGTGGCGAGGACCGACGCCGCCTCCGAGGTGTCCACCGCCATCGCCAACTCTCCAGGCGTCGAAACCTCCCAGCGGACCGGCGTCTCACCGGAGGGCCTGACGCGCTGGCAGGTCGTGCTCGACGGCGACCCGGCCTCCGCCGAGGCGTTCGACGCCGTCCGCGCGCTGCGCGAGAACGTCCACGCGGTGCCCGGCGGGCAGGCCCTCGTCGGGGGAACCGACGCGGCCACCCTGGACGGCCGCGACGCGGCCCGCGCCGACCTGCTGCGCCTCGTCCCGCTCATCCTGGTGGTGGTCCTGGGAGTTCTGTTCGTGCTGCTGCGGGCCGTCCTGGCTCCTCTGCTGCTGATCGGCGCGACGACGCTGAGCTCGCTCGCGGCCATCGGACTGGGCGCGTGGCTGTCCACGACCGTCTTCGGCTTCCCCGGCCTGGACACGTCGGTGCTGCTCTTCTCGTTCCTGTTCCTGGTCGCGTTGGGGGTCGACTACACGATCTTCCTGGTGACGCGCGTCCGCGAGGAGACGACGGGCCACGGTCACCGGCAGGGCATCGTCCGTGGCGTGTCCTTGACCGGCGGCGTCATCACCAGCGCGGGCATCGTCCTCGCCGCGGTGTTCGTGGTCCTCGGCGTCCTGCCTCTGATCACCCTCACGCAGGTCGGTATCACGGTCGGCATCGGCATCCTGATGGACACCTTCGTGGTCCGCACCATCGTCATACCAGCGCTCTTCACGCTCGTCGGCCCGCGGGTCTGGTGGCCCGCCTCGCTGGGCGCCCCAACGCAGGCAGGCGAGACGGACCCGACCGGGCGGTAACCAGCGCCGCTGTGAAAGGCTGCCCGGCATGGCCGCCGAGCACGAAGCCATCGCCCACTGGGAGGCCGACATCCTCCTCCTCGACGGGGGAACCGCGCGAATCCGCCCGGTGCGCCCCGACGACGCGGACCTCCTGGTGGCCCTGTTCGAGCGGCTGACCGACGAGGCCAAGTACATGCGCTTCATGGCCCCCAAGGCGCACCTGTCCGACTACGAGGTGCAGCGCTACACGGACGTGGACTTTCACACCCGTGTGGTCCTCGTCGCGACGCTCGGCGACGAGATGATCGGGATGGGCAGCTACGACCTCATGGACGACGACGAGGCGGAGATCGCCTTCCTCGTCGACGACGCGCATCAGGGTCGCGGCCTGGGCGCGCTGCTGCTGGAGCACCTGGCCCAGGCAGGACGGGAGCGCGGCATCAACCGGTTCGTGGCCGAGGTCCTGCCCGAGAACGGCAAGATGATCTGGGCCTTCCGGGCCGCGGGCTACCAGATCAAGCGCGGCATCGCGCAGGGCCTGTTCCGCTACGAGTTCCCCGTGCTGCCCACCGAGACATCGGTCGAGGTCATGCGGGCGCGCGAGCACCGCGCCGAGTCGCGGTCGATGCAGCGACTCCTCACGCCCCGCAGCGTCGCGGTCATCGGCGCCAGCAGCCGCCAGCACACGATGGGGCGTCGCCTGGTGCACAACCTCGTGGCCGGCGGGTTCACCGGCCCCGTCCGCGTCATCCACCCAGAGGTCGACGCCGTGATCGGCGTCCCCGCCTACCCCAGCATCGGGGACGCGCCCGGCCCGGTGGACCTGGCGATCATCGTCGTGCCCGCCGACCGGGTGCACGAGGTGGTTCTGGAGTGCGCCCAGCAGGGGGTGCACGGGCTCATCGTCGTCTCCAGCGGGTTCGCCGAGGCCGGGAGCGAGGGGCGGGAGCGGCAGCACCGCCTCCTCGATGTCGCCCGCAGCCACGGCATGCGCCTGGTCGGGCCCAACTGCCTCGGGGTGATCAACACCGATCCCGAGGTGAGCCTCAACGCCACCGTCGCCTCACCGATGCCGAGCCGCGGGCGGGTCGGCTTCTTCGCCCAGTCCGGCGCGCTCGGGATGGCGATCCTGCGCAACGTGGGCGGCCGGGGACTCGGACTGTCCTCCCTCGTGTCGGCGGGCAACCGCGCGGACGTGTCCGGCAACGACCTCCTCCAGTACTGGGAGGAGGACTCGGCCACCGAGCTCGTCCTGCTCTATCTGGAGTCGATCGGGAACCCGCGCAAGTTCTTCCGGATCGCGCGGCGGGTGAGCGCGAGCAAGCCGATCGTCGCGGTCAAGACCGGGCGGGCCACCCAGGGCGTGCCGCTCGGGCACAGCGTGCGCCGCTCCGAGGCGCCCATCGCCGCCTGGGACGCCATGTTCCTGCAGGCCGGGGTCATCCAGGTGGACACCCTGGACGAGATGTTCGACGTGGCGCAGCTGCTGGCCCACCAGCCGCTGCCGAACGGGCCCCGCGTCGCCGTGATCAGCAACTCCGGGGAGATCCTGCTGCTCGCGGTCGACGCCCTGCTCACTCAGGGGCTGGTGGTCGACTCGACCCAGCTGCTCCACGTGGAGGCCAGCGGCGAGCAGTTCGAGGAGGCCCTGCGCTCCGCGATGGCTCGCGAGTCGGCCGACGCCGTGTTCGCCGTCTACATCCCGCCGCTGGAACAGCGGGACGAGGGCGTCACCCAGGCCATGGCCGCCGTGGGCCGCACGTCCTCCAAGCCGCTCCTGACGACGTTCCTCGCGCAGCAGGGCGTGCCGGAGCAGCTGCGGGTCAAGGACGCCAGCGGCGGTTCGGGCCGCGGCTCCGTCCCCTCATACCAGGCCCCAGAGATGGCCGCGCGGGCGCTCGCGCACGCCGTGCGGTACGCCCAGTGGGTCAACACTCCCACCACGCGGGTCCCGGTCTTCACGGGTGTCGAGCCGCACACAGCCAAGAAGCTGGTCCAAGAATGGCTGACGGCGCACCCGGAGGGCGGCTACCTCGACGGCGACGACGCCACGGCCCTGCTCGCTACCTTCCGGATCCGCCTCACCCCCAGCCGGGTGGTGCGCACCCTGGAGGAGGCGCAGGCGGCCCTTCCGCGTATCGAAGGGCCGGCCGTCCTGAAGGCGACCCAACTGCACTTGCGCCACGACCGGTTCATCAACCACCTGAGGACCGGCATCGTCGACGCCGAGTCCCTCGCCCTGGCCTGGGATTCGCTGCTCGCCGAAGTGGGCGATCCGGTCGAGGCGCGCCTCGTGATCCAGGGCCAGGCCCCCACCGGCGTGCCGGTCACGATCATGACGAAGGAGGACCCCGCGTTCGGGCCCATCGTCAGGGTCGGGCTCTCGGGGCCGGCCTCCGAACTCCTGAACGACGCGGCGTATGGCATCCCGCCCCTGACCGAGCAGGACGCGAAGGACATGCTCGGGCGGCTGCGGGCGGCCCCACTGCTCTTCGGCTACGACGGCAGCCAACCCCTGTATGTCGCGGGGATCGAGGACCTGCTGCACCGGGTGGGGCAGCTCAACGAGGTGCTCGCCGAGATGGCGCACCTTGAGCTGGCCGTTCTCGTCGGCACCGACTCGGTCACCCCGCTCTGGGCCAGGATCCGCCTGGCCCACGCCGAGCACGTACGCGCCGACGGCGCGACGCGCAGGCTCACCGCGCCCGCGGCGACGGACTGAGCGCGACGCCCACGGCGCTGCGGTTTCACTTCAGGCAGGGCCGCTCGACGTCCAGGGGTGCCAGCGGCTTCTTGGGCTCCTGAGGCGTGAGCTGGTCGGCGGCAGCCAGACCGGCCCACTTCATGCCGATGAGGAGGTCGACCTTCGTACCCTTCCTTCCCGGGTCGAGCAGCAGCGTCGAACCGGGCACGGCCTCCTGCACCAGCTTCGCGCCCATCTCACCGTCCGGCCCGTGCCGCACGGCCGCGACCTCGGTGATCCAGGAGTTCTGGGGGTCGAAGCCGACCTCACCCTTGACGAACCCGAAGCCCACGAGCCCGTCCGCTGCCTTCTTGCCGACGCCCTCGTAGTAGGTCGTGTTGTACACGTTGACCGTGACATCCGTGCGCCGGACCAGCGGCCCGTCCGGGGGCGCCAGCTCCCGGAAACCGTCGCCGAGCACCAGGTCGACCGTGGTCCCGGTGCGGTAGTCGGGCCTGAGGTGCGCGTCGGGCATCAGCAGCTGGCGCACCACCAGGGCCTGGTCGAAGCCCTCCGGACCAAATCGCAGCTCCCCGGTCCCCTCGACCTTGCGCAGCTCGGTGTCGTTGCCCACGGTCCCGGTCTGGAAATCGCGTAGCGGGAGCTGCTTGGCCACCCCTGCGGCCGCGCCCTTCTCGGCGCGCGCGTTGAGCACGTTGACCTTGAAGCTGTTCTGCAGAGGCGCTTGGACCGTCACCGGCTGGCACGGCGGCGGCTTGTCAGCTCCCACACCGATGTTCAGCGCGTGCGAGGCCGTCCAGACCCCGGCACCCAGCACCAAACCCGGGGCCAACACCATCGCCACGAGCCATCCCAGGCTGCGCGACCAGGGGTCCCGCTGTCCCTTCCCCACCCTTGCCTCCCGCCGACCCTGCGTGATCCCCCACAAACCGTACAAAGAAACCGTACGAATCCACTTGTAGCAGAGCGAGTTACGCAGGTTGACCTCGGGGGGCAAAGCGTAAGCGTGTCGATACGGGATCGTTGCCTGCGCGCCCCCAAGCGGAGGGATTGCCGACCCAGGAGGCGCCGGTGGGCGCACCCCGGGGCATGGGCCGCCACGGCATCACCACCCCAACACCGTGGCGACGCTTCAGGGCGTCATGCGTGAGGTACGAGATAGATCTTGTGGGCCGGCGTGCTGGTGGTGCCCTTGGCCCTCCCGGTCAGCTTCCCTGGGGCGCCGCTCAGCCACGCCGCGATCGTGGCGCGGGAGCTCAGGGTCCCGGCCGTGGTCGGCTGCGGCAACGCCACGCAACTCCTGCGCACCGGTGATCGCGTCCGGGTCGACGGGGCGCGCGGCACCGTCGACCTGATCGCGACGTGAGGTCGGCCTACGGAACGTTCACCGGTGGGACGAACGGCGCCGGCTGCGGAGCCAGTGCGGTCACGTCGATCTCGATGAGACTCGGCCCGACCCGCTCCAGGGCCTGCCCGAGCGCCGCGTCGAAGTCCGTCGCGGAGCCGACAGCGACGTGCGCAAGCCCGACCGCGCGGGCGAGCAGCCCGATGTCGGGCGTGATCAGGTCCACGCCCCGGTGGGGGCCGCCCGCGGCGTCCTGCGTGTTGCGCAGGACCCCATACCCACCGTCGTTGAGGACCACCAGGACCACGCGCGGCCCCGCCTCGGCGAGCGTGCACAGCTCGCCGAGGTGCACCGCGAGTCCGCCGTCCCCCACCATCGCGAGCACGGGCACGCCCGGCCGCCCCACGCCGGCACCGATCGCCTGGGCGAGGCCCTGTCCGATCCCGCCGCCGGCCGCATAGAGGTTCTCCGTCGGCGCGTAGACCTCGAGCAGGCGGTTGCCCCACGAGCTGCCGGCGATCGACACGTCCCGCACGATCGGCGCCTCGCGCGGCAGCCGAGCGCGCATCGCGTCGCAGATCTGCGAGTAGGCGCCGATGTCCTCCCGGTGGGCGGTGCGGGCCGCGTCGGCGGCGGCGCGGACGGTCCGCGCCCAGCCCGCGTCCGTCGACACCCCGCCGAGCTGGTCGAGCAGCCCCGGCACCGCCGCGGTCGCGTCCGCCGTCAGCCCCACGGTCACCGGGTAGTTGCGTCCGATCGCCTCCTCGTCGAGATCGATCTGGACGTGGGTGGTCGGCAGGGGGAGCTCGAACGACTTGGTCTCGTTGGCGCGAAGGTGGCTGCCGACGGTGAGCAGGCAGTCCGCCTGCCTCAGCAGATCCGCCAGCGCCTCGTGGACCGCGAAGTTGCCGATGAGCAGGGGATGGTCCTCCGGGATC
>CAKUSI010000156.1 GCA_934678955.1 uncultured Austwickia sp.
CCTGCACGGTTACCAAGAACCCAGCAAGGCGGCCTGAGAAATCAAAAAGCCGAGTCCGTGAAACGCCGGGCAGCCCACAGCTCCCCCCGTACCATTCCCGCCCACGGGCAACACCCGTACGCAAACCCCCAGCTCCCCCCGTACCATTCCCGCCCACGGGCAGCCGACCCCCGGACCAGCGGGCGAGAATGGGCGCGTGATCAGGCTCGGGCTGGCCATCGTGCGCGGCCGCTCGATGCTGCCCACGCTGCGCGACGGCGACCGGCTGCTGGTCGCATACGGTATGCGCCCTCGGGCGGGTCGCCTCGTGCTGTGCCAACTGCCGCCCGACGCGGACGGCTGCGTCCGCCCGCTCGCGGTGAAGCGTCTCGTGGGGCGCGCACCCAGCCCGGACGTGCCGTACGGGGTCGGCTGGGACGCTGCCAACCAGGACAACGGCTGGTGGGTGGAACGTGACAACCCCGCCGAGGGGGTTGACTCCTGGCTCGTCGGCGCGCTGCCGCGCGAGGCGATCCGCGCCGTCGTTCTGGCCCGCTTCCCGCGCCCCCTCCGCTACCCTGGGCATCGCGAAAGGGAGTAGTCCCCAACACCCGCATCGACATGCTGGCCTTCCGGCCCGGTACGGGGGCCGCGGGGCGCTGGCAGGAGCAGTCGGCGCACCGGGCGGACGAGACTTTCGGCCAGTGTTGCGACGCTGCACGCAACGGCCGAGGCGCTCCCACTCCTCGATCGCTGCGGGCGAGGAGAGCCGATGTATGCGTTCTTGCTGAGCACGGCCGTGATCTTCATGGCCGAAGTCGGCGACAAGAGTCAACTCATGGCGTTGACCTTCGCCACCCGATACCGCGCCCGGGACGTCCTCATCGGGATCACCGTGGCCACGGCCATCGTGCACCTGGCCAGCGTGGCCATCGGGGCCGCCATCGGCTCGACGTTCGCCGAGATGCAATGGGCGATCTCGATCGCCGCCGGGGTGGCCTTCCTCGGCTTCGGGGCCTGGACCCTCCGGGGCGACGAGCTCACGGAGGACGACAAAGAAAAGGTCCACCGCAGCAGCGGCGCCGCCATCCTGGCGGTCGGGGTGGCCTTCTTCCTCGCCGAGCTGGGCGACAAGACCATGCTCGCGACCATCACGCTGGCGACGCAGGAGCACTGGTTCGGCACCTGGATCGGCTCCACCCTCGGCATGGTGGCCGCGGACGCGATCGCCATCGCCGGTGGCGCCTACATCAGCCGGAAGGTGTCGACCCGCGTCGTCACCTTCGGCGCGGCCGCCGCGTTCTTCGCGTTCGGGCTGCTGCTGATCGTGCAGGGAATCGGGCAGCGTCCCTGACGCGACGCCTCGCGGTACCGTGCTACGAAGCCGACGGCGCCTCGCCGCGTCGGCATACCGCGTCAACCGCCGGCCGTGTTCCGGCGAGGAACAGGAAGGTGGCGGCCGTGGCCGACCCGGAACCCAACCGGCACGAGAAGCTCCTGAGGGCGATGCAGCAGCGGCGCCCGGCGCCGCTCCAGGGGCGCCGCAAGTTCCTCTACAACTACTCCAAGGAGATCGCCATCCTCCTCGGCCTGGCGTTCATCGCGATCGTCTTCCTCATCCAGGGGCGCTAGCCACCCAGGCCTCGGCCGGCCACCCGGCACCTGGCCCGAGGCGGGAATCATCCCTGGTCAGCGACTAATCGCGAAACGTTGGCATTAGCAGGGCCGACTACATATCTTCGCGCGGCGCGGGTAGGTTGAGGACGTACCCACGAGCCCACATCGAAGGGAGAGCGCATGTTCCGCCTGTTCGCCCCCGCCGTCGAGGTCAGCGCGCACTGCGACCTGCCGTGCGGTGTCTACGACCCGGCCCAGGCCCGCATCGAGGCCGAGTCCGTCAAGGCCATCTGCGAGAAGGTCGCCGCCAACAACGAGCACGACTTCAAGACGCGCGCCATGTTCATCAAGGAGCAGCGCAGCAACCTCGTCAAGGAGCACCTGTGGGTGCTGTGGACGGACTACTTCAAGCCCCCGCACTTCGAGAAGTACCCGCAGCTTCACACCCTCTTCAATGAGGCCACGAAGCTGGCCGGCGCTGCCGGGACGAAGGGCCACTTCGACGTGGCCGTCGCCGACCAGCTGTTGGCCAAGATCGACGAGATCGCCGAGATCTTCTGGGAGACCAAGAAGGCCTGACTTCATACAAGTCCCGTGAACCCGCCTGCTCGGTGGGCCCGGGCACCTGACGGCGGCCGGCGCACCAGTGGTGCGTCGGCCGTCGTGCGTCGGCCGTCGTGCGTCCCCGCGGCGCCGCCCCAAGCCCCATCAACTGCTGGGGCGAACCGCCGATAGGGCACCTGCAGGACCCCCGATCATCTCTCCACGGCGCTCGCCCTCATGGCAGAGCCCACCACACGAAGGGACGCCATGAGCGCTCACGCGGCAGACGAGGTGCGCAGCCTCATCCTCGATGAGTTCGCGCCCTACCAGGGCACGGTGACGGGGACGATCATCGCCACCCTGCCCGATCTCGCGAGCGGTGTCGCGGCCACCCCAGCCGACGTGGGCGGCGTGTTCGGCGAGGCGGCGGCGCAGGGGGAGGTCCCCGTGGGCGCCCTCGAATACAGCACCGACACACTCGAGTTCGGGAGCCGTCGGGACGTCCCGGTGGGGACCATCGTCACCTCGCGCGACGGCGAGGTCACCCGGCGACGCATCCTCGCCTTCGGCGGGAACGGCACGATCGGGATCGGCGCGCAGGACTACGCGTCGGCCGGACACATGCTCCCGGACGTCGAGACCGGCATGGCGGAGCTGGCCCGTTACACCCAGGGCCGGGCCCGGCAGTTGGGCTACGCGGGCTCGGTCCGCGTGGAGATCGACTTCTTCCGCGAGGGCGGCGACCTGCGTCTGTTCACGGTCGACCCGGAGTCGGGAGAGCGCGTGCAGAGCGCCACCGTGGCCGACTTCCGCGGGTTCACGTACGAGTACTCGCTGGCCTGGCCTCCGGAGCGCCAGCACGCCGCCCACTTCGAGGCGGCCACGCGGCTGGCCCGCGCCTTCGGGGTGGCCGAGCCGCAGTGGTTCCGCGCCATCGCGCCCGTCAGCCCGCAGGGCTGAGCGTCTCCCCCTCCTGGTGGTAGGTCCGGCCCGTCTGCGGGCAGCGCCACTGGTTGTCGCCGTCCTCCTCCAGCGGAACCCCGGCCTCGCCCACCCATCGAATCCTGCGGGCGGGGTTGCCTGCGACCAGCGCGTAGGGCGGCACGTCACGCACCACCACCGAACCGGCCGCCACCAGCGCCCACGCCCCGATGGTGACGGGCGCGACGCATACCGACCGAGCCCCGATCGACGCGCCGTCCTGCACCACCACCCCGACGGCCTCCCAGTCGTGACCGCGCTTGAGGGAGCCGTCCACCGCGATGGAGCGCGGGTAGTGGTCGTTGGTGAACACCACGGCCGGCCCGACGAAGACGCCGGTGCCGAGGCGCGCCGGCTCGTACACCAGCGCGTAGTTCTGCAGCTTGCAGTGGTCACCCATGACCACGCCGGAACCCACATACGCCCCGCGCCCGATGACGCAGCCGCGGCCGAGGACCGCCTGCTCGCGCACCTGCGCGAGGTGCCAGATCGAGGTGCCCTCGCCGATCGTGGCCTCGTCGCTGACGTCGGCGCTCGGCTGGATGCGCACGCTCATGGGGTTCCTCCTGTGGCTGGCCGGGTGTGCTCTCGAAGGTCGGCGTCGCGGGTCGGACGCCCCGCCAGGACCGCGACGGCGTCGGCGAGGTCGTCGTACGGGGTCCGGGCCTGACGAACCCGCAGGCTTTCGTCAGCCAGGCGACGGCGCATGGCGTCCAGCCCGGCGGGGTCGTCCGACCAGGCGCGAAGGATCTGCGCTGTCGCCGCGCCGACGGCCTCGTCCTCGCCGCACGCCACCACCGCGCCGGCGTCGCGCTCGCGCACGAGCGCGGCCGACCGCGGCAGGTCGGTGGCCACGACGGGCAGGCCGCAGGCCAGGTACTCGTACAGCTTGCTGGGCACCGCCTCGGCGAAGGCCGGCGTGCGCGCGAGCAGCAGCAGCCCGGCCCACGCGCCCTCGGCGAGCCGCCAGGCTCGCTCGGGGGGCATCCTCCCGTGCAGGCGCGCCCGCCCGCCCAGGGTTGCCAGCTCACGGTCCAGCCGGGCCTGATCGCGCCCCGCCACCGGCCCGACCAGGTCCAAGGTCCAGCCGTCTGCGTGGCGGAGGGCTGCCAACATCGCGAAGAGCCCGCGGGATGCGCGCAGATCCCCGATGTAGATGGCCCGCGGGGCGGCGTCGCGCGGCCCGGGCGGGGGGAGCATCGCGGAGTGCGGCAGGTTGCGCACCACGAGCCGCCGGCGGGCGGTCCGCGGCGGGAGGTGCTCGTCGGCGACCACGACCAGGTCCGCCGTGCGGGTCATCGCGAGCCCCGCCCGCGTCACGCCTCGAGCGAGGCGGCCCGGCAGGCCCGCATACCTCCTCGCCCACGCGCGGTCGGCGAGCAGCGCTGCGTAGTCCTCGTGCACGTCCACCACGAGCGCGGGACGGTCGCCGCGCGCGCGGCGCAGGGGCTGGGCGAGGGCGGCGGCCAGTCCCGAGTCCGGGTCGAGGGTCAACAGGACGCGCCCGCGCGCGAGGTATGGCTGACGCGCCGCGAGCGCCGCGCGGCCGAGCATTCCGGGCCGGCGCCACGTGCGTACGGACGCCCCGTCGGGGCCGTCGGCGGCCTCGCCCAGGCCGAGCACCTCGACGGAAAGTCCCCTGGCGCGCAGCGCCGCCACTTCGCGGTGGAGCCGCGCGTCGGCGACATCGTGGCCGGAGGTCAGGACGCTGACGTCGGGACGCTCCCCACGCCCGGTCAGCGGCCCTGCCCCGCGGGCGTGTCGCGCGCCGGGCACCTCACGCCTCGCCGTCACGCGGTCGGGCAGGTTCGCGTATGACGTCTCGATCCCGGGTCGGCACGTCGCGCAACCGGCGCGGGCTGGTCAAGAACCCGACCCCCCAGGACCAGTGCATCGTCGCCAGCACCACGGGAAGGAGCGCTCGCGTGGCGGGCGGCTCGCTGCGGCTGACCGCCCACCCCCCGACCGTGATCGTCGCGAGGTAGGCGGCGGGCACCGCCAGCAGGCCGCGGGCCCGCGGGGAGGCGGCCCCCGCGACGGTAGCGGCGGTCGTCGCCACGACCATTGCCGGCGGCGCCAGGTAGCGAGGGTTGATTGTGCCCGCATGCCGGGAAGCGACGACGCGGCGCCAGCGGCCGTACTGCAGGTACTGCTTCGCGAGGGCCCGCACGCTCGACCGGGGGCGGTAGGTGACGCGCAGGTCCGGGGTGAACCATACGACCCCTCCCGCCTGGCGCAGCCGGTGGTTGAGCTCCCAGTCCTGCGCCCGGGCGAAGTGCGGGTCGTAGCCGCCCGCCTCCAGCAGGGTGCGTCGGCGGAAGACGCCCAGGTAGACGGTGTCCGCGGGCCCGGCGCCACCACCGGTGTGGAACCTCGCCGCCCCCACGCCGATCCGGCTTCGCATCGCGCACGCGACGGCCCGCTCGAACGCCGTAGTGCCCTGTGCGTCCATGACCCCGCCGACGTTGACCGCGCCGGTCGCGTCCAGGTGCCGGACCGCCGTCGCGATATAGCCGTCGGACAACTCGGCGTGCCCGTCGACGCGGACGATGACGTCGTGGGCGGCGGACCGCAGCGCGGCGTTGAGCGCGTCGGGGGTGCGGCCACTCGGGTTGGGGACCCAGCGCACCCGCGGGTCCGTCGCCGCGAGCTGAGCAGCGATGTCCTGCGTTCGGTCCCGGCTCGGCCCCACGGCGAGCACGACCTCGAGGGGACCCGGGTAGTCCTGGGCCAGGACCCGCGCCACGGCGTCGGCCAGGTGCCGCTCCTCCGCGAGGATCGGCATGATCACGCTGACGCTCGGCCACCCCGTCGCGTCACCCACCGCGTCGCCCACAGCGCTCACGGCACCTCGCAAATGTCCGAGCCGTCGCCGGCCAGGGACTCGCTGCTGGACTCGCCGCGGCTGACGTCCTGCGAACCGCCACCGGCCCGGTCGCTGGTCGCCCCGCCACCCGGTGTGCCCTGGCCGGTCCGGTCCTGCCCGGGCGACCCCGGGGCCGTGGTTGCGGGCGGCGGCGCCAGGCTGGGGGCGGCCTCGCCGCTCTGCTCGATCGCGTTCGCCACGTTGTCGCGGATCACGTCGGGATCGTAGTTCCACGGGTTGATCAGGGGAGGGATGAAGTTGACGCTCTTGATCGGCTTGCTGCGCGACTTGAGCGCCAGGTCGGCCAGGCCGCCGAGGTCCTGCTGAGGGATGTCGGTGTGCAGGACCTGCTCGCCGGCGGCCGCCAGGTCGGCGAACCTCAGGATGACGGTCTGCGGGTCGACCTGCTTCATCGCGGCGCCCAGCACGCACTTCTGCCGGGCCATCCGCTCGTAGTTGCTCGCGCCCTCGCGGCTGCGCGCATACCACAGGGCGTAGAAGCCGTTGAGGTGCTGTTGACCCGGCTGGATGTATTCGTACACCGGCGAGCTGCCGCCGCCCACGGGCGTCGGCTTCTTCACGATCACGTCGAGGCCACCCACCGCGTCGACCATCGTCGTGAATCCTTGCAGGTCGATGAGGGCGTAGTACTGGATATCCAGCCCCGACAGGGCTTCGACGGCCTCGACCGTGGCCAGGGCGCCCGGGTCGCGCACCTCCGGGTCGAACCGGTCCTTGTGTTCCTGGCCCCACATGTAGAGGCCATTGAGCAGGCACTCGTCCCCGCAGTTCCAGCCCTCCGGCATCAACCGGGCCATGGTGGAGCCCCGGCGGAAGTTGACATTTTCGGTGTCCCGGGCGAACCCGAACGTGACGACTCCGCCGCTCACCGCGTCGACGCTGGCCAGGATGATCGTGTCCGGCCGCGTGCCGACGCGGTCGGCGCCGGAGTCGCTCCCGAGCAGCAGGATGTTGTAGCGGCCCTGTGCGGGCGGCACGCTGACGCCGGAGGAGAAGACCCGGCTCACCACCGAGGAGCCCGTGTAGAGCGCCGACGACATCCAGGCCAGCGGCCCGGCGGTGGCCAGCATCCCGAGCGCCGTCATGCCCGCCACCGAGCGACGGGTCTTCAACGGCAGTGTCTTCAGCCGGGCGAGCCGGGCCGCGTCCACGAACATGACCACCCACGTCACCGCGAGCGCGGCGCACAGGGCCGCCAGCACGAGCAGCACCCCGCTGCGCGCGGTGATCGTGAACAGCCAGGCGCGTTGCCACACCGCCAGGAGCACGCCCACGATCAGGACCGCGACGCCTGCCGCCCAGACCCTCAGGCCCCACCGGCCGAGGCCGCGCCGCCCGGCGACCATCTGCGCCGAGCCGGGCACCAGCCACGTCATCCCGACCAAGGTGAACGCCCTGCGGCGCCGCAGCCGCGGCGTCAGCGCCTCCGGGTCCGCCAACATCTGCCGCCGCGACCCGCCGCCACGACGGGTGTCGAACAGGTCGCCCTCGTCGGCGGCATGCCCCGCGCCGCTCCCCCTGCCGTCCTCTTCATCCCATTGGTCCCACGTATCCCATGAGTCGTCGCGGGGTTCGTGCGTCGAGGAGGACTCGCGGGCACGGCGGTCGCTGGAGGGGTGGCGCGTCATGGTCCACCCAGTATCGAGCAGCCTCCTGGACGAACGTCGCAGGAGGGCAAGGCGCGTCGCCGCCGACACGCCGTACCGCGCCTCCCCCGCGAAGGAGACGCGGTACGGATCCCTCGCGGCCGCGCGGGTCAGGCGCGGGCGGCCAGCTGCGGATCAGGCGTCGCCGGTGGCGCGTCGTAGCCGTACGGGTTGGCCTCCGGGAAGCCCCACGCGTCCCGGCACATCTCCGCGAGGGAGCGGCGCGTTCGCCATCCCCAGGCGCGCGCGACCCGACGCGCGTCCGCCTGCAACGTGGCGACGTCGCCGGCCCTGCGCGGGGCGATGACGATCGGGATGGGTCGCTGCGCGGCTTCGCCGAAGGCGGCGGCCAGCTCGAGCACGGACGTCCCCACCCCGGTGCCGAGGTTGAACAGGCTCATCCCGGCCTCGTCGCGCAGGTGCGCCAGGGCGACCCGGTGCCCGTCTGCCACGTCCACGACGTGGATGTAGTCGCGCACCCCCGTCCCGTCGACGGTGTCGTAATCGTCGCCGAAGACCGTCAGCGCGGGCAGCCGCCCGATCGCCACCTGGGCGAGGTAGGGCATCACGTTGTTCGGCACCCCCCGAGGGTCCTCGCCGAGCAAACCCGAGGGGTGGGCACCGACGGGGTTGAAGTAGCGCAGCGCGATCACCCGCAGTCCCGGGTCTGCCTCGCAGGCCGCGGCGAGCAGCTGCTCACAGGTGAGCTTGGTGCGGGCATACGGGTTGGTCGGCGCGCAGGGGTCATCCTCCGACAGGGGCCGGCCCCGGTAGCCGGCGCCGTAGAGCGAGCACGACGAGGAGAACACGAGCGAGCCCACCC
>CAKUSI010000157.1 GCA_934678955.1 uncultured Austwickia sp.
TGCACAACTACAACTTCCCGCCCTACTCCACCGGCGAGACCGGCCGCGTGGGGTCCCCGAAGCGGCGCGAGATCGGGCACGGAGCGCTCGCCGAGCGGGCCCTGATGCCGGTGCTGCCGACGCGCGAGGAGTTCCCCTACGCGATCCGTCAGGTCTCCGAGGCGCTCGCCTCCAACGGGTCGACCTCGATGGGCTCGGTGTGCGCCTCCACGCTGTCGCTGCTCAACGCGGGCGTGCCGCTGCGCGCGCCGGTCGCGGGCATCGCGATGGGTCTGGTGAGCGCCGAGATCGACGGCCAGACGCAGTTCGCGGCGCTGACCGACATCCTGGGCGCCGAGGACGCGTTCGGCGACATGGACTTCAAGGTCGCGGGCACGCGCGACTTCGTCACGGCGATCCAGCTGGACACCAAGCTGGACGGTATCCCCGCGTCCGTCCTTGCCGGCGCGTTGACGCAGGCCCGCGACGCGCGGCTGTACATCCTCGACGTGATGCACGAGGCCATCGACGCGCCCGACGAGATGAGCCCCTTCGCGCCGCGCGTCATCTCGGTCCAGGTGCCCGTCGACAAGATCGGCGAGGTCATCGGCCCGAAGGGCAAGATGATCAACCAGATCCAGGAGGACACCGGCGCCGACATCTCGATCGAGGACGACGGCACGGTCTATATCGGTGCCACCGACGGTCCCTCCGCCGAGGCCGCGCGGGCCGCGGTCAACGCGATCGCGAACCCGCAGATGCCCGAGATCGGCGAGCGCTTCCTGGGCACGGTCGTGAAGACGACGACGTTCGGCGCGTTCATCTCGCTGCTCCCCGGCAAGGACGGGCTGCTGCACATCTCCGAGGTGCGGCGCTTGGTCGGCGGCAAGCGGATCGAATCGGTCGACGACGTGCTGTCGATCGGCCAGAAGGTCCAGGTCGAACTCAAGGAGATCGACCCACGCGGCAAGCTGTCGCTCGGCGCCGTGTTGACCGAGGAGCAGCAGGCCGCGGCGGACGCGGCGGGCTCCGAGGACTCCGAGCGACGCGGCCGCGGGGGCCGTGGCGACCGGGACCGCGGCGGACGCGGCGAGCGGGATGGCCGGGGCGACCGCGGGGAACGGAGCGACCGCGGGGAACGGAGCGACCGCGGCGAGCGGACTGAGCGCGGCGAGCGGACTGAGCGCTCTCCTCAGAGGAACGACGAGATCACCGACTCGAACGAGGGCGACGACGACCACGATGCCGAGCACGGCGAGACCGAGTCCGGTCGGGAGCGCCGGCCTCGCAACCGTCGGCGGCGCCCTCGTCGTGACCACGGCGATGACGACGGCGCTCTGACCGGCGAGGGCACGCCGGAGGCGGACGCGCTGGTCAGCTCCTCCTCGGGCGATGAGGCGGTCTCCGCCTCCTCCGAAGAGGCCTGAGCCAGCGAGACACGCCGGTAGGTCCAGCGGGGCCCGGTACACCCACGAGGTGTGCCGGGCCCCGCGGCGTTGCCTCCCGCCTGTACGAATGTCGCCCGTGGGCGGGAAGCGTACGCGTCGCCGCAGGTGCCCAGCGTCACTTACCGCCCGTGGGCGGGAAACGTACGGGGTGGGCTGGGCCTTTGCGTACACCTTCCGCCCGTGGGCGGGAAGTGTCCGGGTCTGCTGCCTCACGGGTGGCACCCTGGTGAGGTGACCGCTCCCCGGGTGTTCGGCGCCCCGCCGATCGGGTTGGCGCACCGCGGCGGGTCGACGTACGGGCCCAACCTCGGCGTCGAGAACACGACCGCAGCGTTCAACCGGGCCGTGGAGCTCGGGTATGTCCACCTTGAGACCGATGTTCACGTCACCCGCGACGGCGAGCTGCTGGCCCTGCACGACGAGCGGCTGGACCGCCTGGCAGACATGGCCGGCGAGGTGTGCCGGATGACCCACGCGGAGGTGGCCCGTGCCCGGATCGGCGGCCGCGAGCCCGTACCGACCATGGCCGAGCTGCTGGCCACCTTCCCGCAGTCGCGGTTCACGATCGACCTGAAGTCGGCCGGATCCGGGCCGGCGCTGTGGCGGGTGCTTCGCCAGTCGGGGGCCGCTGACCGGGTGTGCGTGGGGTCGTTCTCGGCGCGGCGGCTGTGGGGGTTCCGGGCGCTGGCGCGCGGCCGCGTCGCAACGTCCGCCGGGCCGCTGGGCGTGGCGTGGCTGCGGTTCGCGCCGGCGTGGCTGAGCCGGTGGGTCCACTCACCCGGCGTCGCGTACCAGGTGCCGGCCCGCTGGCCCGTCTTCGGTCGCGAGATCCAGGTGGTGACAGCCGGATTCGTGGCAGCGGCCCACCGGATCGGAGGCCAGGTCCACGTCTGGACGATCGACGACCCCGACGAGATGCGGGCGCTGCTGGATCTCGGGGTGGACGGGCTGGTCAGCGACGCGGTGGACGTCCTGGCGCAGGTGCTCGCCGAACGCGGCGCCTGGCCTCCGATCCCGGGCCGGTAAAGCCCCGCTCGCTCGGATCGCTCACTCGGCTGCTTCCGTCGAAAGCGTGGATGTCGTACGGATGGGGTGTGACGGTTCGGCGATGACGGACCGGTTTGGCGGATGAGGGGCCGTTTCCGCCCATGGGGTGCCGTGCATTTGCGGGAGCTCATACGCGCAGCCGGGCGTTCATGCGCCAAGCCGGGCTGTGGTGCGTGGAACGTGGGGGCGCGTGCGCGCAGCTGGTTCGCACGATTGTCCGTCAGGCCGCGCGATCCTGCGGCGCACCCCCTTCCTCGTCGGGTCGCTAGGCTTCCGGCATGAGCGAGCGGGTGAAGGTCGCCGTCATCGGCGCCGCGGGACGGATGGGATCGACGGTCTGCCAGGCGGTGGAGGGCGCCGACGACCTGGAGCTGGTGGGCCGCTTCGACGTGGGCGACGAGCTGGGCGATTTGGCCGGCGCTCAGGTGGTAGTCGAGTTCTCCGTGCCGGACTCCTCGCCCGACAACGTCGCATACTGCATCTCCCGCGGCGTCCACGTCGTCGTGGGCACGAGCGGCTGGGGCGAGGAGAAACTGTCGCGGCTGCGCGGCCAGCTCGACGCGGCGCCGGAGGGGACGGGCGTGCTGATCGCCCCTAACTTCGCGCTGGGCGCGATCCTCATGATGTCGTTCGCCCGCCAGGCGGCGAGGTTCTACGAGTCCGTGGAGATCGTCGAGCTGCACCACCCGAACAAGGTGGATGCGCCGTCGGGGACCGCGGCGCACACGGCGGAGCTGGTGGCCGCGGCGCGTGCGGAGGCCGGCCTGGGCGCGGTGCCGGACGCGACCACGTCGGATCCCGGAGGCGCGCGGGGCGCGGTGGTGTCGGGGATCCACGTGCATGGGGTACGCCTTCGCGGGCTGGTCGCCCACCAGGAGGTGCTGCTCGGCGCCGAGGGGGAGACGCTCACGATCCGGCACGACAGCTTCGACCGGGTCTCGTTCATGCCGGGGGTGCTGGCGGGCATCCGTGGCGTGGTGACGCATCCGGGCCTGACCGTGGGCTTGGACTCCTACCTGGGTCTGTGACGACTTCTGCGGCCGTCAGGAGACCAGGAGCACCGGGACGCCGCGGTGTCCGCGCGCCAGGCGCGCGTCAGTGGTGAGGAGCGGCGTGCCGATCGCCGCGGCGCACGCGAGGTAATAGGCATCGGCGACGCGCACAGAGGCGCGCAGCCCCCACGCGACGGCCACCAGGTCCCGGTGGCCGACCACCTCGAGCGGCATGACGCGCAGGCGCTTGATCGCGAGCTCCGCCCCGTCCTCGGGGAGGACGCCTGCACGTTCGAGCCGCGCGATGGCGGAGGTCACTTCCGGGTAGATCAGGTCGGGAGCGACGAGGCGCTCCGCCTGTCTCAGGTGCCACTCGACCAGGCGCCAGGGTTCCCGGCGGGCCAGCAGATCCACGATCGCGCTCGCGTCGACGACGATCATGGTTCGTCGCGCACTTCGTCCATCAGGGCGGCGATGTCGTAGGAGCGGGCAGGCTCCTCACCGTGCCAGTCCCGGACGTCGTCCAGCCACGTGGCGAGCGCCGGCCGCTCGACCGCCTGCGCGATGGTGCGGAGGAGGAACGCCGAAATCGTCATTCCCTCGGCGTCGGCCCGGGCCCGGACCGCTTCGTGCAGCGCGTCGGGCACGTTCTTGACCTGCAGCGTTGCCATCGCATGAGGCTAGCATGCTGACGCCGGAGAATCGCATGCTCGATGATTGAACGCGCGGGAGCATTGCCCCTGACAGGACCGCTCCTGACGGGACCAGTCCTGACAGGCATCGGGGTAGGCGCACGCGAGTCGCGGGCCGGACGTGCAGGAGGTCTCGGCCGGCTCCGGGGTGGCGTCCCGAGCGTTGTCGGTGGGGTGCGCGAGGATGCCTCACGTGATCCCGCACCGGGCCGAGGCGGCCGCGCAACGCAAGGCGAGGGGCGCGTTCTTTACGCCGCCCACGCTGGCGCGGTATGTCACGGACTGGGCGGTTCGGTCCGCGGAGGACACCGTGCTGGAGCCGTCGTGCGGTGAGGCGGCATTCCTGCTGGAGGCCGCGCGGCGCCTGCGCCAGCTCGGCGCAGTCGGATCCCTGGCCGACCGTCTGCACGGGGCCGAGGTGCACGGGGAGTCGGCGGACGCGGCGCACCGGGCGCTGGACGCGGCGGGGGAGGCGGCCCGGATCGACGTCGGGGACTTCCTGGCCGCGGAGCCGTCGGCGACGTACGCGGCCGTGGTGGGCAACCCGCCGTACGTGCGCTATCAGGCGTTCACCGGCGATTCGCGGGCCGCGGCCCGCCGGGCAGCGCTGCGGGCGGGCGTGCGGCTGACCGCTCTCGCCTCCAGCTGGGCGTCGTTCACCGTGCACGCCGCGCTGCACGTGCGGCCCGGCGGGCGCCTGGGGCTGGTGCTGCCCGCCGAGATGCTGAGCGTCAACTACGCGGCGCCGGTCCGGGACTTCCTGATGGACGGATTCGGCCGGGTGCGGCTCGTGCTGTTCACGGAGCGCGTGTTTCCGGGCGTGATGCAGGACGTCGTGCTGCTGCTGGCCGAGGGTCGGGGTGAGGGACCGAGCGGTCACTGCGAGCTGTTGCAGGTTCGCAACGCCGAGGCCCTGGGTGATGTGGTCGATCGGGACGTGCGGCGGTGGAGCCCGCCGCCGGGGGAGCGGTGGTCGCAGGCGCTGGTGGATCCCGCTGCGGCGGAGGCATACGCGTGGTTCGTGCGCGGCCCCGCGTCGACCGCCGTCCCGGGCGTGTCGACCGCCGGCTCGGAGCCGCTGGTCCCGGTCTCGGATGTGGGAGAGGCGCGGGAGGCCGACGCGAGCGGCCCGACGGGTGCGTGGTCGCCGCTGGATGCGAGGTCCATGCCGGACGCCGGATCGACGCCGGACGCGAGGGGGCTGCCGGGGTCCGGGGGCCACTTCGTCCCGCTCGAGGCGTGGGGCGCGACGACCCTCGGCATGGTGACGGGGGCGAACGCCTACTTCGCGCTGTCCGGGGCGCAGGCGAGGCACCGGTGGCTTCCGGCCGACGAGCTGCTACGGATCTCCCCGCCGGGGAGCCGTCACTTGCGGGGGCTCACGTTGACGGGCCCGCGGCTCGACGAGCTGGACGAGGCGGGGCAGCGGACGTGGCTGTTCCGGCCGCCCGGCGATCCGTCGGCGGCCGCTCGGGCCTACGTGCGCGAGGGCGTGGCGCGGGGGGTCGACCAGGCATACAAGTGCCGGGTGCGCGCCCCCTGGTGGCGGGTGCCGTTACTGCGTCCGGCGGACCTGCTTCTCACGTATATGAACGCGGACACCGCGCGCCTGTGCGCCAACCTGGCGGGAGCCCACCACCTCAACTCGGTGCACGGCGTCTACCTCGCGGCGGAGCATCGACGGCTCGGTCGGGAGCTTCTGGCGCTCGCGGCACTCAACAGCGTCACGTTGCTGGGGGCCGAGCTCGTCGGACGGGCGTACGGGGGAGGGGTGCTCAAGCTCGAGCCGCGCGAGGCCGACCGCTGGCCGATGCCCTCGGCGTCGCTGGTGGCCCGGCGGGCCGGCGCGCTCCGGGCGGTCCGGCCGGCCGTGATCGAGCTCCTCGCCGGGGGGCGCCTGTGGGAGGCGTCCGAGGCGGTCGACGCCGCGCTGCTCGACGGGTTGGTCGGAGACGACTCCCTGGCCGCGATGCGCGCCGGCCGGGCGAGGCTGCACGCCCGGCGGGCGGCCCGGTCCCGCCCACGGCCCATGACGACGTGAGCCGATCTGGTCCGGGGATGCCATGAGCGGAGACGATCCTTACGTGGTGCGGCGGCCCCTGATCGGCGAGGCCGAGGAGTGCGCGCGGGTGCACGTGCAGGTCTGGCAGGAGGCGTACGCCGGGCTGATGCCCACATCGGTGCTCGATGCCTTGGACCCGATGGCGAAGGTGCCGCTATTTCGAGACGCCGCCCTTGGCCGGCTGGGCGAGGGGCGGAGTCTGCTCGTTGCTGTTCATCGGGGCACCCAGCAGGTTGTCGGGTTCGCCGCCGCCGGGCCTCCGCTGGACGACGATGCCCCGGTGCCGACGCACCTGTACATGATCAATGTGCTGGCCGATCACCACGGCAGCGGCGTCGGGGCTCGGTTGTTGGCCGGCGTCCTGGGGGATCGACCTTCCTACCTCTGGGTGGCGGAGGGCAACGCCCGGGCCGAGGCGTTCTATGTCAAGCACGGGTTTGCGCGCGACGGGGGACGTCGCACGGAGCAGGACTTCACCGTCGACGTTGTCCGCATGACCAGGCGCTGAACAATCGGCGGCACGTGACCGGTGTGGCGCCCGACGATGTGTGGCCGCGGTCGTCCGCGACGAGGGCCATCCCCCGGCGGACGCGGCTGCGCATGCGGAGGGCTGGCACTTGTAGGGGCTCGCCAGCCAGGTCTCGCCTCGGTTTCCCGACCAAGACGTCGCCGTTCGGCGGGTTCTGGACGCGCTTTCTCGACGTGGTCGTCGTGCCTCGGTGGCGACATACTCACCTCGACCCAGGCGCTGCTGAAGCCGCGTCACGGCCGAGGTGCTTGAGCCCCCTTCGGCGAAGAGCGTCCCGTTCGCGGGCTTCGGGGAGTTCTCCAGGAGGGCGCGTGGCTGCCGTCCGGGCCTCGCCCGTCACGACGCTGGATTCCGGATCGACGCACCCAGGTGGTCCACAACCCACGGCTGCCGACGGGCTGTCCACAGGGCGTCGATTCGTGGCGGCGCAGGCGTACCGCTTCTGTGAGGCTCCCGGAAACGGCGCTTGACGCCGTGCGATCGACCCCGTTCATACTGACGAACACCGGGAGGAGGCACCCGCCATGAGTTCGACCGCACGCCACGCCGCGTCTCGGGACGGTCATGGTCCGCTCGTCACGGTGGCTGAGTTCGAACGCGAGTGGGCCACCCGCGAGGAGACGTACGAGCTCGTGGACGGCCGCACGATCATGAGCCCGCCGGAGAGCATCGCCAACCTCGACGCCGCATCGGAACTCGGTCTCCTCCTGCGAGGCTTCCTCGAGCGAGCGGCGTGGATGATCCTGCCCCAGGCGGGCGTGACAGTCAGGGGCGGTGATCGCGCTACGATCCGCGTCCCGGACCTCGTCGTCGCCGTCCGGCGGGGCCAGGAGGGGATCCGCCTCCCGGCCGAGGATGTCGTGCTGGTGGTCGAGGTGCTCTCGCCGAGCTCGTCTCGGACGGATCGGTGGGTGAAGCGGCGTGAGTACGCCCGGGCGGGCATCCCCGCATATCTTATGGTCGATCGGCACTCCGGGCCGCCGGCCCTGACGTTGTTGACCGACCCCGTCGACGGCGACTACCAGGCCGAAGTCACCGGGGCCTCGTTGACGCTCCGGCTGGCCGGTCGCGATGTCCCGCTCCATGCCCAGGACTTCGTGCACTGATCGGGCGTCCTGGGCCCCTCGAGCGACTTCCCGGCGCGGGGCCGGTGATCAGCCCTGCGCCTCGGGAGGATGGTGAGGGTCGGGTCCCGCGTACTCGCGCTCGACGGTTGCGACCCGGATCGTGTAGCTCTCGTACCAGCGCGTCCGCCCGAGCCGCTGGGCCTCCAAGTGCTCGGCCACCTGCTTCCAGGCCCGCGCGCTGGCCTCGTCGCGCCAGTAGCTCACCGTGATGCCGAACCTCGTCTCGGGATCCCGTACGGAGTCGATGCCCAGGTAGCCGGGCTGTTGCGCCGCCAGCTCCTCCATGCGGGCGGCCATACTCTGGTATCCGTCGTCTCCCGGTGTGCGCGTCGACGTGAAAATGACTGCCGTGTATGGGGGTTCGGGCGTGCTGTCGACCATCCGACGAGCGTATCCCCCGCACCCGTCTGCTTCACCGCTCACGTGGGCTCGACGAAGCCAGGGCCCGCGACTCGGCTTCTCGAGGCGGACGCGGCCGTTCGGTGGGGGCGTGGGGTGGTCGGTCTGGGCGCTGCTGTAGCGGCGTCAAGTCCGATCGGGGTGGGTCGGCGTCGGGGAAGCGAGTCCGGGTCGTACGGGTGGTGACGGGGTCGGCGTGG
>CAKUSI010000158.1 GCA_934678955.1 uncultured Austwickia sp.
TGGGTCCGACCAGGCGCACTTCGGGGACCCGGATGCGGTCGTTGATGCGCGGTTCGCTGATGGCGTACTCCTTTGCTAGCGGTGCTCGTCGGTCGTGCTCGGATGCGGTGCTCGTGGTGTCGCAGGAACTGCCGAAACGAGAAAGGGCCTCCCGCGCCACCGCGAGAAGCCCTCACCACGCTGCACAGAAAGCCACCGGCCGTCGCGCGCCCGCGAAGGCGTACGACGGAGACGACCGCGGCGCGAGGGCCGCGACGAACACGGTGACCCGAGTCGAACCCGGCGACCCGAGGGCCGACGCGGGTGGAAGTGTCGTGGTGACGACTTCTCTTGATGGGACCGCCGCACGGAGGCGACGGAACAGGTCGATCAAGAAGTTTACCAGGCTCACCGCGGACTCCGAACGCGGGAGGCCACTACGAGCACAACGATCCGCAACGCCTCCCGCTCCCGGTCAGGGGCGGCCGGCGACCTCCAGCGCGTCGGTGAGGGTGAAGGCGCCCCGATAGAGGGCCGATCCGACGATGGCCCCCTCGACTCCCTCGGGCACGAGGGCGCGCAGCGTACGCAGGTCGTCGAGGCTGGACACCCCTCCGGAGGCAACGACCGGCGCGGTGGTCGCCGCGCACACGTCCCGCAGCAGGGTCACGTTCGGCCCGTTCAGCATCCCGTCGCGCTGGACGTCGGTCACGACGTAGCGGCAGCACCCCTCGGAGTCCAGGCGCGCCAGCGTCTGCCAGAGGTCCCCGCCCTCGCGCGTCCATCCCCGCGCGGCCAGCGTGGAGCCGCGCACATCCAACCCGACCGCGACCCGATCCCCGTGCTGGGCCACGGCTTTCGCAGTCCATTCCGGGTCCTCCAGCGCGGCGGTGCCGATGTTGACGCGACGGCACCCCGTCGCGAGGGCCCGGGTCAGGGTCTCCTCATCCCGGATCCCCCCGGACAGCTCGACCTGCATGTCCAGCCGGCCGACGATCGAGGCGATGAGCTCGTAGTTGCTCCCCCGCCCGAACGCCGCGTCGAGGTCGACCAGGTGCAGCCATTGCGCGCCGTCGCGCTGCCAGCGCATCGCGGCCTCGTACGGGTCGCCGTACTGACCACCGGACCCGGCGATCCCCTGTTCCAGCTGCACCGCCTGGCCGTCGACGATGTCGACGGCGGGAAGGAGCTCCAGGCGCGGGGCGGAGGCGTCGGGGCTGGTCTGGGAGGTCATCGTCGGCCTTTCGGTTCGGGAGCAACGGTCCGCACGGCGGCGGGCCAGGGTGCATCGGACTGGAGGTATGAGCGCAGGCGCGGTGCCTCGGGAGAGGTCATCGAAGGCCCGCCAGCCAGTTGCCCAGGAGGTGGGCGCCCGCGTCGCCGGACTTCTCGGGATGGAACTGCGTGGCGACGAGCGGGCCGTTCTCGACGGCCGCGACGAACGGCACGCCGTGCTCCGCCCAGGTCACCATCGGGGCCACCGCCTCGAACGGCCCGTGCGGACGCAGCGTCCACTCCTGCGCCGCGTAGGAGTGGACGAAATAGAAGCGGGCATCCTCGACGCCGGCGAAGAGGCGGCTGCCCGCCGGCACCTTCACGGCGCTCCACCCCATGTGCGGCACGACGGCCGCCGGAAGCCGGTCGACGGTCCCGGGCCACTCGCCGAGCCCCTCCCGGCGCACGGCCGCAGGTTCGGTGGAGTTCTCGAACATGGCCTGCAGGCCGACGCAGACGCCGAGCACCGGGCGGCCGCCCGCGAGCCGCACGTCGATCAGGCGCGGGCCGTCGACGGTGGCCAGCCCCGCCATGCACGAGTGGAAGTTGCCGACGCCGGGGACGACCAGCCCGTCGCACTCTGCGACTTGGCGCGGGTCGGCGGTGAGCTGGACCTGGGCTCCCAAGCGCTCCAACATCCGCACCGCGGACCGGACGTTGCCGCTGCCGTAGTCCAGGACCACGACCCGCGGCGCGGGACTCGCGCTCATCGTTCCATCTCCAGTCGGTAGCGCTCCTCCTCCTGCACGAGCCGCTCGAAGGCGCGTGCATGCCGCTCCTTGGGCACGACCCGCCGCGCGCCGGGCAGGTCGGCGGCACCGATCTGGCCGGTCAGCAGGTCACGCCCCGGCAGGCCGAGTTCCACCAGCACGGACGCGAGCACCTCGAAGGCATCCAGTCCACCGTTGGCCAGGAGCGCCCGCAGGTTGCCCTCCGCGCGCGCCGCCGCCTCGCCATGAAGCCCCGCCGCGAGCACGAGGTCGGAGGGTCGCGCAGTGGGCAGCCCGGGCGCCACGACAAGCGCGTCCCGCGGCGTCCAGATCGCCCAGCGTTCGACCGCCCTCCACGCCTCCGGGTGAACGGTCACGACCGCCTGGCGGCCCACCTGAAAGAACCCGAGCGCCGGGCGCATCCGAACCCCCACGGGGCGCCCGGCCAGCGTCCGCACGGCGTCGTCGTAGGGGAATCGGGCCGCCGGCGGCCCGTCGGGCAGGACCACCGTCCACCCCTCCAACGGCCCCACCACCAGCGGTCCGAGCCCGCGCCGCGCCCAGGCCACCGCCGAGTCCTGACGGCAGCCGGACAGGACGAAACCTCGCCCGCTGCCCGGGCCGAACGGGAGCCGGGCGCGCAGCCCGGCAGCTCTAGAGGCTGCCCTTGGCACTCGGCACCCCGCTGACGCGCGGGTCCGGGCTAACGGCGGCGCGCAGGGCCCGCGCCAGCGCCTTGAACTGGGCCTCCACGATGTGGTGCGGGTCGCGGCCCGCGAGCACCCGGACGTGCAGGGCGATCTGGGCCCGGTGCGCGAGGGTCTCGAACACGTGCCGGGTCAGCGAGCCGACGTAGGCCCCACCGATGATCACGTACTCCTGACCAGCAGGTTCTCCGGAGTAGACGCAGTACGCCCGCCCGGCCACGTCGACGACCGCCTGGGCGAGCGCCTCGTCGAGCGGCACCGTCGCCTCCCCGAAGCGGGAGATGCCGGCCTTGTCGCCGAGCGCCTCGCGCAGCGCGTCACCGAGGCAGATCGCGACGTCCTCGACCGTGTGGTGCGCGTCGACCTCGACATCGCCCTGCGCCTGCACGTCCAGGTCGATCAGGCTGTGTTTGGCAAGGCTGAGCAGCATGTGGTCGTAGAAGGGCACGCCGGTGTCGACGCTGCCCGCGCCGGTCCCGTCCAGGTCCACGCTGAGCCGCACGCGGCTCTCGGACGTGCCGCGGGTCACGGTCGCCCGACGGTGCGTGCCCGCCTGTCCGCTCACCGTCTCCTCCTCGCCGCTCATGCTGTCCCCTCTCGCGATCCGCCCGCCCCCGTCGCCGCGAAGGTGGCCACGTGCCGTCCCAACGCCTCCAGGAAGGCCGTGGTCTCCTCCGGCGTACCCGCCGTCACCCGCAGGTGCCCCGCCAGCCCCACATCGCGCACCAGCACGCCCTGATCCAGCAGAGCCTGCCAGCTCGCCGCCTCGTCCGGGAAACCGCCGATCAACACGAAGTTCGCGTCCGAGGGCACCGGCGCCAGGCCCAGCGCCGCGGACTCGACCACGATCCGGTCCCGCTGCGCCTTGATCGCCTCGACCTCCGCGAGGAGCGCGTCGCGGTGGGCCAGGGCCGCGCGGGCGATCGCCTGGGTCTGGGCGGACAGGTGGTACGGCATCCGAACCACGCGCAGGGCGTCGATCAGCGCGGGATCCGCGGCCAGGTAGCCCAGCCGCCCCCCGGCGAGGGCGAAGGCCTTGCTCATCGTGCGGCTGACGACGAGGCGGGGACGGCCGGCGAGCAGGGTGAGGGCGCTCGGTGTCCCGGCGCGGGCGAACTCCCCGTATGCCTCGTCCACCACCACGATCGCCTCCGGCGCGGCCTCGTAGACCGCCTCGATCACGTCGAGGCCCACCGCCGTGCCGGTCGGGTTGTTCGGAGAGGCGATCGCCACGACGTGCGGGGCGTGCGCGCGCACCTGATCGGCGGCCATCTGCGGCGCCAGGTCGTAGGCGCCGCCGCCCGGCACGCCCCGGAAGCCGTCGATCCACTGCGTGGCGGTCGTGAGGGCGTAGTTCGGATACATCGAGTACGACGGCGTGAAAGCGAGCATCCTGCGGCCGGGGCCGGCGAACGCCTGCACCACGTGCAGGAGCACCTCATTGGATCCGTTGCCGGCCCAGACCTGTTCGCGGCCGATCTCCACCCCGGTGGTGGCCCGCAGGTAGTCCGCGAGGTCGTCCCGCAGCGCGGTGAACTCCCGGTCGGGGTAGCGGTTGAGATCCGGGGCGACCTTGGCCAGCGCCTCGAGCATCGCCTCGACCACGACCTGCGGGACGGGATAGCTGTTCTCGTTGGTGTTGAGTGCGACGGGAACGTCGAGTTGCGGCGCCCCGTACGCGTGCCGGCCGCGCAGATCCGGCCGCAGCAACGCCTCGATCTGGCCCGCCGCGTCATGGAGACCGACAGCGCTTCCGCCCAGGGAGCTCACTGTCCCGACTCCCGCTGTCCCGACTCCGTCGAAGACGGCGAACGGACCGCGGCCGCCGCGCGGTCTCGGCGGGCGAGGAGTGCGTCGCCGTGTGCCGGGAGATCCTCTGCACGGGCCAGCGCGACCACGGCGTCGGTGATCTCGGCCAGTGCCTCCGCCGAGTAGTCCACCACCTGCACCGAGCGCAAGAACGAGTGCACGCCGAGCCCCGAGGCGTAGGCGCTGGTGCCGCCCGTGGGCAGCACGTGGTTGGACCCGGCCGCGTAGTCGCCGAGGCTCACGGGCGCGTGGGCGCCGACGAAGACCGCGCCGGCGTTCGTCACGAGGGCGGCGTCGGCGGCGGCGTCTTCCGTGTGGATCTCCAGGTGCTCCGCGCCGTAGGCGTTGACGGTCCGCAGCCCCGCGGCGAGGTCGTCGACCAGCACGATCGCGGACTGCCGCCCGCGCAGGGCGGCCGCGACCCGCTCGTAATGCTTGGTCAGCGCGAGCTGCTTGATCAGTTCGGACTCGACGCGCGTCGCCACGTCCGGGCTGTCGGTGACCAGCACTGCCGCGGCCAGCGTGTCGTGCTCCGCCTGGCTGATCATGTCGGCCGCGATGCAGACCGGGTCGGCGCCCGCGTCGGCGAGGATCGCCACCTCGGTCGGGCCGGCCTCGGCGTCGATCCCGACCACCGACCGGACCGCCCGTTTCGCGGAGGCCACGTAGACGTTTCCCGGGCCGGTGATCAGCCGCACCGGGTCGCAGACGACACTGCCGTCGGCCTCGGCCGCGCCGTAGGCGAACATCGCGACGGCCTGCGCGCCGCCCACCGCGTAGACCTCCTCCACCCCGAGGAGGTGCGCCGCGGCGAGGATGGTCGGGTGGGGGTAGCCGGCGAAGACCCCGGGGTTGTCGCGCTGCGGCGGGCTGGCCACCGCGAGCGATCCGACCCCTGCCACCTGGGCGGGGACCACGTTCATGACCACGCTGCTGGGATAGACCGCCTGGCCGCCGGGCACGTAGAGGCCGACCCGCTCCATGGGCAGCCACCGCTGAGTGACGGTTCCGCCTGGGACCACGTGCGTCACGTGCGGGGAACGAAGCTGGTCGGTGTGCACGATCCGGGCCCGGCGAATGGCTTCCAGCAGGGCGTCGCGCACGGTCGGATCCAAAGACTCGGCCGCAGCGGCGAGGACCTCCTCGGGAACGCGCAGGTGCGCGGGGGTGACACCGTCGAACCGCTGCCCCAGCTCGCGGATCGCGTCGGCGCCGCGCTCGCGTACGGCGTCGATGATGGGGCGGACGACGTCCAGTGCGTCGTCGAGGTCGAACTCGGCGCGCGGGAGTGCCTCGCGCAGCGCGCGCGGATCGAGCGCGCGGCCGCGTAGGTCGATGCGGGAGATCACCGGGCCATTCTAGGGAGCCGTGCGACCGTGGCCGTCATACCGTCAGAAGCCCGCGCGAGCGTCGAGCCCGGCGAACGTCATGGCCACCGTGAAGATGGGTCCATGATGACGGTCAGCGTGATGTTCGCGCCGCTCCCGGCGGAGGCGCTCGTTCGGATCGACGGCACGGGCGGCCTGGTCCGCCTCGTCCTGGCCGTCCTCGCCCTCGGGGTGGGGGCCGCCGCGCTGCGGCGCGCCGCCCACCTCGGCAACGGCCGCGACGAGCTGGTCGCGTTGGCTCGCGCCGGTCTCCAGCTGGGCACGGTGGGGTTGATCATCGCGGTGGTCCTGCAGCACTGGGGCCTGACCTGGGCGTTCGTGGCCGTCATGCTGGGGGTCGCGACGATCACCGCCGGTCGGCGGATGAGCGCCGAACGGCCCGCGCTCACGTTCCCTGCCGTCGCGGCCGCGCCGGTCCCGATCACGCTGGGTCTCATGGCGATCGGACTGCTGCCCGCGGCGCCGATCGCGGTGATCCCGACCGCGGGGATCCTGATCGGCAACGCGATGACGGCGACGGCCCTGGCGGGCCGGCGCGGGCTGGACTCCCTGACCGAACGGCGCGGGGAGTACGAAGCTGCGCTCGCCCTGGGGCTGCCACCCCGCGACGCGACCCTGCTGGTCGTGCGGGACGCAGCGCGCATCGCCCTGATCCCCGGCCTGGATCAGACGCGCACGGCCGGGCTCGTCACGCTGCCCGGCGCGTTCGTCGGCACCCTTCTCGGTGGGGCGACCCCGCTGGAGGCCGCCGCGCTCCAGCTGATCGTGTCCGCGGGGATCATGGCGACGCAGTCGGTCTCGGTCGTCCTCACGGTCGAGGGCGTCGCCCGCGGCCAGCTGCGCCGCACCACCGCGTAGGCGCCGAAGGACCGCGCAGGCGCCGAAAGACCGCACAGGCGCCGAAGGACCGCGCAGGCACCGAAGGACCGCGCAGGCGCCGCAAGGGAGGCCGCGGCAGGCCCGACCCTCGGGCGCCAACGGCGAGGTCACGCGGGGGGACGTCCGCGTCGGGGAAGCGGGCCGGCGTCGCGCGGTGCCCGCCCGGCGGCATCGAGGGCCCGCCGCAGGAGCACCTCGATCTGCGCGTTGACGCTGCGCAGGTCGTCCGCCGCCCACTTCGCCACGGCGTCGTGCACCGCCGGGTCGAGCCTCAGCATCACCTGCTTGCGGGGCGCCTTCACGGGGGCTCACCCGCCGGTGCCCGCGCGGCGCTCGGTCGGAGTCCAGGCTCCCGACCGGCGGCGCCACGAGGACGGCCCGGGCCGGCCGAGACGGCGACCCGGGCGCAGGAGGCGGTCCTCACGCGTACAGGCTTCCGGCGTTGACGACCGGGGTGGTCTTCTGGTCGCCGCAGAGCACGACCAGCAGGTTGGACACCATCGCGGCCTTGCGCTCGTCGTCCAGCTCGACCACGGACTCCTCCTCGAGCTTGGCGAGTGCCAACTCGACCATGCCCACCGCGCCCTCGACGATCCGGGACCTGGCGGCCACGATCGCGGAGGCCTGCTGGCGCTGCAGCATCGCCTGGGCGATCTCGGGGGCGTAGGCGAGGTGGCTGATCCGCACCTCCACGATCTCGACGCCGGCGACGCGGACCCGCTCGGCCACCTCGTGAGCGAGCTGCTGGGAGACGAGGTCGGTCGAGCCGCGCAGGGAAGTGCCGGAGCCCTCGGGGTCGTCGTACGGGTGGGTGGTCGCCACGTGCCGCAGCGCGGCCTCGGACTGCACGCGGACGAACCCCGCGTAGTCCTCGACGCAGAAGCACGCCTTCGCCGTGTCGGCGACCTGCCAGACGATGATCGCGGCGATCTCGACCGGGTTGCCGTCCGCGTCGTTGACCTTGAGGGCCGACGTCTCGAAGTTGTTGACCCGCACCGACACCCGGCGCTTCATCGTGAGCGGCATCACCATCGACAAACCGGTGCGGCGCAGCGTGCCCACGTAGCGCCCGAAGAACTGCAGCACCTTCGTCTCGCCAGGGGCCACGATCGTGACGGAGGTGAAGACGAGCAGGCCGATCACGAGCAGGACGACCGACGCGACGATGCCTCCGACGCTGGCCTGACCGCCGTCCGCCAGCGGCAGCAGGCTGCGCACGAACACCGCCACCGCGCCGACGACGATGACGAGCCCTAGGAAGAGGGCCGCGAACCCGTTGAGGCACCAGGCGCGGTCCTCGGAGATGTCGACCCGCGTGCCCTGGTGGCCGACCGGCACGGCCGAGGGGGGTGCGTCGACGGGATCGGTGGTGACGTCGCCGTCGCGGACGGCGCCGGGGTCGGTGCTGGCGGGCATGGTGTCCTCCCGAGTGTGACGATATCGATACGATATCTAAGTGATATCACTTTATCGCCGGGGAGACACCCTCTGTCAAGCGCCTGGGATGTTGCGTACGTTTGCCGCCCACGGGCGGGAAACGACGCAGGGCACCAGGGCCGTTGCGTACGCTCGCCGCCCACGGGCGGGAAACGACGCCGGGCGCCAGGGGCGTTGCGTACGTTTGCCGCCCACGGGCGGGAAACGACGCCGGGCGCCAGGGGCGTTGCGTACATTCGCCGCCCACGGGCGGGAAACGAC
>CAKUSI010000159.1 GCA_934678955.1 uncultured Austwickia sp.
GCCGGTACGGATGCGCCGGTACGGATGCGCCGGTACGGATGCGCCGGTACGGATGCGCCGGTACGGATGCGCCGGTACGGATGTGAAGGTGGCGCCCCCTGCCACGTCGGGGCGTGCGACAGACGACCGCAGGAGGTTCCCGTGAGCACGAGCATCGCGTCCGAGCTTCGCGCGGCGCTGGGCGAGGACCAGGTGGCCGACCGGCCACTGGACGTGGCTCGGATGGCGCACGACGCGTCGCACTACCTGCTGTATCCCCGCGTGGTGGTCCTCGCGAAGGACGGCGACGCCGTCGCGGAAGCTGTGCGCCTGGCGGCGCGCCACGACGTCCCGGTCACCTTCCGCTCCGGCGGCACCTCCCTGTCGGGTCAGGCGCAGACCGACGGGCTCCTGATCGACACCCGTCGCGGCTTCCGGGGCGTCGAGATCCTCGCCGAGGGTGCCGCCGTCCGCTGCCAGCCCGGGGCGACCGTCCGCGCCGTCAACGCTGCGCTCGCGCCCTACGGCCGGGCCCTCGGTCCTGACCCCGCCTCCGAGGTGGCGTGCACGATCGGCGGCGTCGTCGCGAACAACTCTTCCGGGATGGCGTGCGGCACCACCAAGAACACCTACCGGACCCTGGCAGGCCTGGAGGTTCTCCTGCTGTCGGGCACGCGGCTCGACACCGCCGCGCCCGACGCGGATGCCCGGCTGCGGCACGCGGAGCCACGCCTCGTCGAGGGGCTGGAACGCCTGCGCGAGCGGGTCCGCGCCAACCCCGACTCCGTTCGCCGGATCCGCCACCAGTTCTCGATGAAGAACACGATGGGCTACGGGGTCAACGCCTTCCTGGACTTCAACACCCCTGCAGACATCCTGGCCCACCTGATGGTCGGCTCCGAGGGCACGCTTGGGTTCATCTTGTCGGCGACGTTTCACACGGTGCCCGCATACGCGCACCTGGCCACGTCTCTGCTCGTCTTCGACCGCATCGAGGGGGCTACGTCCGCCTTGCCGGCGCTGGTGGATGCCGGCGCGGCAACCGCCGAGCTCATGGACGCCGCCTCGCTGCGGGTGGCCCAGCACCTGGCCACGGTCGTCCCGGCACTTGTCGGCCTCAACGTGCAGGATCACACGGCCCTGCTCATCGAGGCTCAGTGCGAGTCCGCCGAGGAGCTGACGGAGCGCGTCGACGCCCTGTCACGATCGGTCGCCGGCCTGGGTGCCCTGACGGCCCTGCCCCGCCCGTACTCGTTCTCCACCGATCCCGCCGAGCGGGCCCAGAGCTGGCTGGTGCGCAAGGGGCTGTACACCGCGGTGGCCGGCGCCCGACCGGCCGGATCGACGGCGCTGCTGGAGGACGTCGTCGTTCCGATGCCAGCGCTGACCGACACCGTGGGGGCGATCCAGCGGCTGTGCGGGCGTCACGGCTACCACGACGCGGTGATCTTCGGCCACGCCAAGGACGCCAACCTGCACTTCATGATCAACCCCGACCTCCGCGATCCTCGCCAGATCGAGACCTACGCCGCGTTCAGCGACGATCTCGTCGACCTGATCCTGGCCGCCGACGGTTCCCTGAAGGCCGAGCACGGCACCGGCCGCATCATGGCGCCGTTCGTCGAGCGGCAGTACGGCAGCGAGCTCTACGCGGTCATGCGCGAGGTCAAGTCGCTCTTCGACGAAAGGGGCACGTTGAACCCCGGCGTCATCATCACCGACGACGACAGGGCGCACCTGCGCGACCTCAAGCTCCCGGAGCTGGTGGACCCGGCCGTCGACCGCTGCGTCGAATGCGGATACTGCGAGCCGGTGTGCCCCTCCCGCGACCTGACGACCACTCCCCGGCAACGCATCGCGCTGATGCGGGAGATGGCTGCGTCGGCGCCGGGGCGTCGGGCCGCGATCGAGGCGGACTTCACCTATGACGCGGTGCAGACCTGTGCCGCTGACTCGATGTGCCTGCTCAACTGTCCCGTTTCCATCGATACGGGCAAGGTCATGAAGCGCTTCCGGGCGCAAGCGCAGACTCCGGTGTCTCAGGCGGTCGGCCGAGTCTTGGCGCGGGAGTGGGACGCCGTCCTTCATGGGCTGCGCGGTGGCATGCGCCTAGCCTCGACGATGTCACCGTCAGCGCTGACATCGATCACCGGAGCGACCCGGCGGGTGCTGTCCGCGGACGTGGTCCCGCTCGTCGGCGACGATCTGCCCGGCCCGGGCATCAGCCGGCACGCACCCACGCGCGAGGGGCCTGGGTCGGTCGTGCTTTTCGCCTCCTGCCTCGACGAGATCTTCGGCGGCTCGAGACCAGCGCGGCGGGCGACCGACCCCAGCGCTGACGGACGCGAGAACACGAGGCAGCCGCTTCCCGGCGCTCCGCTGGCGTTCGTGGCCCTCTGCGACCGGGCAGGGGTCCGCGTCCAGGTGCCCCGCGACATCGTCGGGTTGTGCTGCGGAACCGTCTGGCGCTCCAAGGGCCTCACCGACGGGCTCGCCGAGATGGCGCGGCGCACGGCCACCTCGCTGCTGGCGGCGACCCGGGAGGGCGCGGTGCCGGTCGTGACCGACGCAAGCTCGTGCACCCACGGCCTGCACGAGCTCGTCGCCGACCTCGAGGCTGCCGGCGAACGGGAGCTGGCGGAGAGATTCGCCCGGGTTCCGGTGCTGGACTCGGTGGCGTTCACCGCTTCGCACCTGCTGCCGCGCCTGCGGGTGCGCGCGAAGGTCGGCAGCGCCGTCGTCCACCCGACCTGCTCCGACTGGCACTCCGGCGACCTGCCGCACCTGCTGGCCTGCGCGCGGGCGTGCGCGCATGAGGTCGTCGTGCCCGACGCGGTCGGCTGCTGCGGGTTCGCCGGCGACCGGGGGATGCTCCATCCGGAGCTGACCGCTTCCGCGAGCAGCGAGGAGGCCGCCGAGGTCGCGCGGCGCTCCTACGACGCCTACCTGTCCACGAACCGTACGTGCGAGCTAGGCATGTCCCGCGCCACCGGGCACGACTACCGCCACGTGCTGGAGCTCCTCGCGGAGGTCACTCGGCCAGGATGACGTACAGGGTCCTCGGTCCGTGGACGCCCTCCACGCGAGACAGCTCGATGTCACTGGTCGCGCTTCCGCCGCTGATCCACGTGCACGGCCGTCCCGCGCGGATCGCATCGGCGATGCGACCGGTCGCCTCCGGGATGTCGGAGACCACCTGGTCGGCCAGCACCACGCACACGTGGATGTCCGGCAGAAGGGTCAGCGCGCGGCGCCCCTGGTCGGGGCCGTGGTCGAGCATGATCGTGCCCGACTCCGCGGCTCCCACCGCCGCAGCCGTGACGACGGCGTGCGTGTCGTTCAGCGCCTCTCTGGCCAGCGGCGGGTCGTCGATTCGGACCGGCACGCGCGCCCTCACCGCACCCTGGCGCCACGAGTCGTCCAGACCCGGGGGCAGCGCGACGCTGCGCGCACCGGTCGCCCGCAGCGCCTCGGTGATCGCGTCGGACACTCTGTCGAGCGTGCAGCGCACCACCGTGGCCTTGTAGTCCTCGACCCTCTCCACGAAGGTGGCGAGCACGTCGTCCATGGGAGTGGGTTGCCGGTACTGCCAGGTCACCGGCGCGTCGACCTGAGGGGGCACGTCGGCAGGCACGTCGACCAGCGCAGATCGGATCCGGGTGAGGATCGCCTCCTTCGCGGAGGGCTGGGGTGTCACGGCTGCTCCTCCTTGGTATTGCCGGGGCTGATGCTCGTGCCGTCGCCGCGTTCTCGTTTCCACCACGACCGGAACGACTCCGTCGGCGGGATGGGCACGTCGCGGGCGTTGGTCCACTTCGACAACGGGTACGGCAGCGGCCCGAGGTGGTCCGCCCGTCCGAGCAGCCGCCCTCCGAGACCGCTGGCCTTGGTGGCCGCCGACCAGCGTCGCGCGTCCGACATCAGCCAGGACGCCGAGGCCATCAGCGCGGGCTCGGTGTGCATGCGGAACGGCAGCCCCCGCTTGTCCGCGACCTTCTGGCTCGCTTCGGCCTTCTTGCTCTCCACGACCCGGTGGCGCATGTGAACGAGCAGGTCGGGAATCGGTATCCGCACGGGGCACACGTCGAAGCACGCGCCGCACAGAGTGGAGGCGTACGGCAGCGACCTGTCCACGGCGGAGCTCGTACCCCGCAGCTGGGGGGTGAGGATGGAGCCGATCGGGCCCGGGTAGACCGAGCCGTACGCGTGGCCGCCCACCTTTTCGTACACGGGGCACACGTTGAGGCAGGCCGTGCACCGGATGCACCGCAGCGCCGCCCGGCCGGCGACGTCGGCGAGCACGTTCGTCCGGCCGTTGTCAATGAGCACCACATGCGTGTGCTTCGGGCCGTCGCCATCGGTCGGGCCGGTCCACAGGCTGTTGTACGGGTTCATGCGCTCCGCAGTGGACGAGCGCGGCAGCAACTGCAAGAACACCTCGAGGTCGTCCACGGTGGGCAGGACCTTCTCGATGCCGACGACCGAGATGAGCGTGTCGGGCAGGGTGAGGCACATGCGCCCGTTTCCCTCGGACTCCACGACCACGAGCGTGCCGGTCTCGGCGACGGCGAAGTTCGCTCCCGAGATGGCGACCGCGGCGCGCAGGAATTTCTCGCGCAGGTGCAGCCGGGCGGCGCCCGCGAGGTGCGCCGGTTCGGAGTCGAGACCTTCCGGCGGAGGTTTGCCGTACGTCGCCATCTCGTCGAGGAAGATCTCGCGGACCTCGCTGCGGTTGCGGTGGATTGCCGGTACGAGGAAGTGGCTGGGCCGGTCGTGCCCGAGCTGCACGATCAGCTCGGCGAGATCGGTCTCCCAGGCGGCGATGCCGGCGGCCTCCAGGGCCTCGTTCATGTCGATCTCCTGGGTGGCCATCGACTTGACCTTGACCACCTCCGGCAGCGGACCTGCCGTCCCCGCCATGGTGGCCTCCCGCGACGCCTCGGCCAGGGCCTCCCGGACCAGGCCGACGATGATCCCGTTCGCCTCCGCGGCGTCTCGAGCCCAGTGCACGACGGAACCCGCGCGAGTCAGCGACTCCTCGAGCTGCAGCAGGTAGGTGTCGAGGTGTCGCAGCGTGCGGTTCTTGATGGCTTCACCCGCGCAGCGCAGCTCCTCCCAGGTGGCCAGCTCGGCCACCACAGCGGCGCGCTTATCGCGGATGGTTGTCATCGCGTGGTGCAGGTTGCCTCGCTGCACCGGCTTGCCGAGCTCGACCCTCGCCGCCGAGGGGAACGGTGGGGAGTCGATCAAATCTCCCGCGGGCGGTTTGGGCGTGAGACGTCCGTCGGCGTCCCGCCGCAGGTGCGGCAGTCCCAAGAACTGCGCGGTCATGCCAGAACTCCTTCCGACTCGGTCGAGGCGAGGACCTCCGCCAGGTGGATCGGCTTGATGCCACTATGCATCCGGTTCAGCACGCCGGAGATGTTGAGTAGGCACAGGTTGTCGCCGGTGACGAGGTATTCAGCGTTGGTACCGGCCACGTGCCGCGCCTTATCGGCGGCCATCGCCACCGAGATGTCGGGGTTCTTGAGGGCGAACGTGCCGCCGAACCCACAGCACCGGTCGGCGTCCGCGAGCTCCTCCACGGTGATCCCCCGGACGGCCTGCAGCAGCCGCATCGGACGGTCGCCGACCTTGGCGACCCGCAGGGAGTGGCACGTCGGGTGGTAGGTCACCTTGTGGGGGAAGTAGGCCCCGACGTGCACGGTGCCCAGCACATCGACGAGGAACTCACTGAGCTCGTACGTCTTGGCTGCCGCCGCCTCCGCGGCGCGGCGAAGTCCCGGATCGCGGGCGTGGTCGGCGAGCATCGGGTGCTGGTGGCGGACCGCCCCCACGCACGACCCCGAGGGGCCGACCACGTAGTCGTACGGCGCGAAAGCCTCCGCGTAGTTTCGGACCAGCGGGACCGACTCGTCGAAGTAACCCGTGTTGGTGAACGCCTGGCCGCAACAGGTCTGCTGTTCCGGGAACACCACGGTGCAGCCGAGGCGCTCCAGCAACAGCGTGGTGGCCTTCGGCGTGCCCGGGAACATCAGGTCGTTGGCGCAGGTGGCGAAGAGGGCGACCGTGAGCCCGTCGCCAGGGCGCTGGTGGGCCACCCGGGTGGCCGGGACCGTGCTGCTGGTCATCGTGTCTCCTCCGTCAGGACAGATGGTGGCGCGTGGGGGTCTAGAGGCGGCCTCACGGGAGCAAGAACGACAGCACCGTCGACTGGAGCCCGACGAGCAGGCAGAGCGCGATCAGCATGCCGATGCTCCATCCCACTACTTTGCGCAGGATGTCGGATTCGCGCCCGATGAGGCCGACCGCGGTGGCGGCGATCGTGAGGTTCTGAGGGCTGATCATCTTCCCGACCACGCCACCGGACGTGTTGGCCGCGACCAGCAGGGTCGGATCGATGCCCGCCTGCTGGCCTGCGGTCTGCTGCAGCGTCGAGAAGAGCGCGTTAGCGCTGGTGTCCGAGCCGGTGACCGCCGTGCCCAACCAGCCGAGCACGGGGGAGAAGAAGGCGAACGCAGCCCCGGTTCCGGCGATCCAGGTGCCGATAGACACGGTCTGACCGGACAGATTCATGACGTACGCCAGGGCCAACACCGCTCCGATCGTGAGGAAGGTGAACTTCAGTTTGACGACGGTGGCGGTGAATTCGCCCACGGCGTCCCTGGCCGACACCCGATAGACGATCGCGACGATGACGCCGGTGAACAGCAGCAGCGTGCCGGGCGAGCTCAGCCAGTTGAAGGTGTAGATCGTGCTGGTCACGGGCTTGCCTGCGGTCGTGACCACTTCGCCGTGCAGCCCGGGCCACCCAATCTTCAGGTCGGTGCTGGCCAGGAAGGAGCTCAGCGGCTTCCACAGCTTGGCCAGCGAGAAGACCGCGATCACCAGGATGTAGGGGAAGAGCGCCATCCAGACGCGCCGACCGGTGATGCGTTCCACGTGGGCGTCGGCGACTTCGGGGAGCCTCAGACCGAACCTGACGGTCTCCCTCTCCCGCTCGGCTGCCATGCGGGCGAGTGCGTCCTCGCGGCCGGCCGGCTGCCAGAACCGCAGCACGATCACGCCGACCGCCAGACCGGCGAGCGAGGCGATGATGTCGGTGAGTTCGACGGAGATGAACGTGGCGCTCGCCCACTGCGCGATGGCGAAGGCCAGGCCGATCGGAAGGGCCGCCTTCCACGTCTGGACCAGGCCGCGCTTGCCGTCGGCGAGCAGCACGAGCAGCAGCGGAACCCACGCTGCGAGGAACGGTGTCTGGTGGCCCACGTATGCGCCGATCTGGGTGTACGGGATCCCGGTGAGGTTGCCTGCGGTAATGATCGGAATCGCGATGGCGCCGAAGGCCACCGGGGCGGTGTTGGCCAACAGCACCACGATGGCCGCGCGCAGGGCCGAGAACCCGACCGCCATGAGCATGACGCCCGTGATAGCGACCGGCGCGCCGAATCCGGCCAACGCCTCCAAGAGGCCGCCGAAGCAGAAGGCGATCAGGATCGCCTGGATGCGCGGGTCGTCGGAGATCAGGTTGAACGTCTGGCGCAGGTCCTCGAACCGGCCGCTCACCACGGTGATTTGGTAGAGCCAGATGGCGGTGAGCACGATCCACGTGATGGGGAAGACGCCAAAGACGGCGCCCTCGCTTGCCGACAGGGCCGCCAGGCTCGGGGGCATCTTGAACGCGAGGATCGCCACCCCGATGGCGGCGCCGAGACCAGCGAGGCCAGCCCAGTGCGCTTTCCAGCGGAGGACCCCGAGGGTGAGGAACACGGTGAGCAGCGGGATCATCCCGATGAGCGCTGAGATGGCGAGGCTGTCGGCCACGGGGGCGGTGTCAGGGGTGAAGGCCTCGGGGAGGACTGTCGCGACGGCGATCGAAGAGTGGGGTACGAGGAGGGACACGGTGAGAGTGGTCACTAAGGTCTCCTGCACGTCGTTGTCACAGGGGTCACGGGTCGCAGGGGTCACGGGTCGCAGGGAGGAGATGGCGCGGGATGGAGGGTGGTGGCGCGGCGGGGGCCGGGCACCTGATGGCGCCGTGGTCGCCAGCAATGAGTCTGACCCGCAGCCCATCTGACGAACTGTTCTGACCTATTAGCCGATGGACGCACGCTACCACTCCAACCCATGGCAAGCGCGCCCATGGGAGAGCGTGATGGAGGCGGCCCTGTGGCAGGCGGCTTCGGGGGGACTACGACCTCGCCCTCCAGTTCATGGTGTTGTGTGGCTACACCCATGAGGAGATAGGGGTGTCATCGCACGCCGAAGCAGCCGACCTGTAGCGAGCATCTCGTGCGGCAGCGACTCCAGCGGGAGCGCGGGCGCGATGAGCTCGCCCCAGGGGTAGCTCGACCCGGGCCCGGCGAGGAAGGCCATGGCCTGCTCGAGGTCTCGACCGGCATCGGCATGACGATCGCCTTCGGTCTGGCCCGCGACACGCTTGCCACCTTCTGAGAGGTCCTGCG
>CAKUSI010000160.1 GCA_934678955.1 uncultured Austwickia sp.
TCACCAGGCGTCGCGGTAGGCCTTCACCGCCTCGGGTGACGCGTCCTTTGCGATCGCGACCGTTTCCACGCCGATCCGGTCCGCGCGGGCCGACACGTCGAGCCAGGCGCGTACGCTGCGGACCGTCCAGGCGTCCGTCCTGGCAGTGATCGACCAGTTCACCGCGAGGCGCTTCCCCTGTCGTGCTGCCCAGTCGGACCAGTCCGACAGGCCTCCGGCGCCGTTGACCGCCCGTGGCCAGGACCCGTCGGCGGGGATGGTGACGCCCACCAGGTCGACGCCTGCCGGGGGTGCCTTCAGCGACCCGGGGGCGGTCCCGAGCGGGGCCACCCATTCCACGAGGATCCGGCTGTCGGCGCCCTTGAGGGAGGCAGCCACCTTCTCGACTGCTGCCCGTGACTGGTCAGAATCGGCATCCTTGGGCGGCGTCAACCGCACGACCGTCGGTCGCTCTCCCAACCGCGACACCGTCTGACCGAACGCCCGCCACTTTTGGGCCTCCTCACCTGCGGCGAGCCGATCCAGGGAGCTGCCGCCCGCGGTGAGCGGGGCTGACACAACGACTTGGGCGGTTCCGGCCGGGATGGCCGACCAGAGCGGGTCGCCCGTCCCCACCTTGGCAGGGTCTCGGGCGTCGAGTTCGACGGCCACGACGGATGGGCTTCGTCCCTGGACCGCGTTCGGGCCCGTCCACCCATCGGCCGGGGCCGCGCGCCCAGTGGCCCATCTCGGCGCGCCCAGGACGAGGGGGTTCGCCTGGGTCCGCGGGGCGGCCTCCGCCGAGGCCTTCGGAGCCGGGCGTTGCGCCACCGGGGCAGGCGCCGCGACGATGCGGCCTCCGCCGTGCCCTCTCGTCGAGGACGCTGATTCGGGGACCGTCGAGCCTGAGGCCGTCGTACCAGGTTTCGTCGCGCTTGGGCTCGTCGCGCTTGGGCTCGTCGCGCTTGGGCTCGTCGGGCTGGTGGTTCCTGACGTGGGCGACTCTGTGGGGCGCGTCGTACCGCTCCCGGTGGCTCCGGCGGAGGGAGACCCGTGCGCCGTGGAGCTGGAGGGGCCGCTCTCGGCCGAAGAGGAGGAGGCCGCCGGCGGTGCCTCGGTTTGGGTGGGGGTGCCCGGTGGAGCGTAGGTGGTCGCGGCGCTCGAGGCCGTGGAGGACGGCGCAGTCGGCTTCTGCGCGCTCGCAGTGGAGGACGTGGGGCGAGGCGCCGACGACGGAGGACGACTGCGCACGGTGGGCGATCCATCCTCCGCCGCGGAGTCGGCGCCCGTTGCCGGAGGCCGAGACGGGCTGCGCGTGGGCGTCCTGCCACCGGTGGCGGTGCTCGACGTCTCCTTCGTGGACGAACTGCTCGTGGGCGAGGGCGTCGAACGACGCGTGGCGCTGCCGGTGGCCGTGGCCGGGCTGGACGTCGGCGTGGATTTCGGTGGCGTCGAGCCGGTTTCGTCAGAGGGGCCCTCGTTGGGCGCGCTCGATCCAGGCTCGCTCCACTCGTCTCGCGGGGTCGCCGAGGAGTCCGCTCCTCGCCGGCCTGGTATGCCTGCCGTGGGCGTGTTCGACGCGTCGGTCGTGCTCGTGCCGGGTGACTCGGCCGGGGTGTGCGTGCCTGTCGGGTTCGACGTCGGGAGAGCGGTGCCCGGCGACGTGGCGCGCGGGTTCGCCGTGGGACTGTCGCCAGCGGACGGAGCGGCTTGTGGATCGGCGGCCGGCGTACGCGTCGGGCCGCGCTCGACGATCACCGTGACGGCGCCCTCCACCTGCGGCGGGATCACGACGGTGATCGGTGCATCCGGCGTCGCGTCGACTGGTGGCGCTCCGGTGACCGGCGGCCTGGTCGGCGAGGTCGGTGCCCCGCTGGAGGTCCAACCCGTCACGCTGTCGCTGGGGAACCTCGGAGCCTGCGACGGGGAGCCGGCGTCGCCTGCGGACGGCGTCGCCGGGGCTCGGGTGCCGCCGCGCGAGGCGTTCGCCGACCCGCCACCTTCGGCCGGTGCCTCGGGCGAGTAGTCGTCTCCGGTCGTGGCGGGCCCTGACGCGGTGGTCCCGGTCGTGGGGGTCCCGGTCGTGGTGGTCCCGGTGGCGGTGGTCCCTGTCGTGGCAGCACCGGTGGCGGCACCGGGCGCGGTCGTCGGCGAGGCTGTGGGGAGTGGGCGGTCGCGGGGAGCGCCCTCGCGATCGGACGCCGGAGCCGGGGTCGGTCCGGTGTCGGGGCCGCTCGTCGGGGTTCCCACCGTGGTGGGTGGCGAGTATGAGGGGGCCCGCCCTTCCGCTTCCGATGACGGCGAGGGCATCTCCGCATGCTCGTCGTCCTCTGTCGTGGGTGTCGCGTCCTCGTCCCAGCGGCCTGCACTCGACGGACCAGCGGTCGAGCCCTCCTCGCGCGGGCCGGGTCGGGGCGGCGCTCCCGTCGTGTCTCGGGCGGTCGGCGACTCCGCGCGCTCCGCCTGGCCGGTGATCGGCGGCATCGCAGGAGTCGACCGCGGGGACGTGGGCGCTGGCGGCTCCGGCGCCGGGAGCGGAGGCGGTGGCGGATCGGTCGTCACGGCCACATCGGGGGTGCCAGTGCCCACCGATCCGGTGTTCGTGCCCGGGTCGGCTTCTCGGGCGTCCGCGTCCGAGCGCGCCGACCCGGCCGGATCGGGCACGTTCACCCTCGTACCCTCCGTTCGCTGCGGTGCGATGGTTTCTGCAGGTGGGTACGCAGCCTCGGTGTTGTGAGGGACCTCGAGATTCGCCTCAGAGGGCGCCGGCGAACCATACCCATCGGTGGCGGTCGGCATCCTCAGCGACTGCGCCGCGGTGGAGCTCGTCGGGCCCCCGAAGACGGAGCCCGAGGCGTCCGGTGTGGGCACGGCGGCCGCAGCCGAGGCGGGTAGGCCTCCGGCGACGGCCACCGTGGCGGCGAGTGGCAGGGCCGTGGCGATGATCAGGAGGCGTCGTGTCGGGGTCATCGTGTGGTTCTTTCGCGGTGGCGGGATGGGTTCGTGGGCTGCGGCGTGGGCGCGCGATCGGAGGGGATGCATCACGGCCGGTCCTTGGGCGGGAGCAGGTAGACCACCTCGTCCGTGCCGAGGCGGGATCGGACGAGAGCGCCGGAGTCGGTGAGGTCCTCGGGGAAGGACTCGTCGTGCTGGAGGGAGCCGAGCGGGATGGTGGGGCCGACCAGGACCTGCTCGCCGGCAAGGTCGCCGAGCGCCCGGTCGGCCGAGACCAGCTGCGTGCTCCATTGGCCGAGGTCGGTGGCCCTTCCTGCGTCGAGGTCCACCAGCGTGCGACCGAGGATCCCCCAGTTGCGCGACGGGGAGGGGTGCCAGGTGGCGGAGCGCTCCTCGAAGACGCCGGGCCCGATCCACGCGAACCGCACGTCGTGTTCCCGGTCGGTGAAGACCAGGATCTGCGGCGCGGAGTCCGTGCCGGAGGAGAGCAGCGAGATGATCGATCCGCCGAGGTAGGACACCAGCGACGGTGCACCGGTCCCGCCGGGAATCTCCCAAGTGCGCGGCGCGGCCAGGGGCTGTCCTGGGGTCAAGTGCCACCATCCCGCCGACCCTGCGGCGGTGATAAGGCCGTCCGCGCGACCGGCCAGCGCCGTGGCACCGTCGGGCAGCGGGGCTGTGGCCAGCCGGCCGTCACGGACGAGGGCGGCGGTCCTGCCGTCGCCCGAGAGGACGAGCGGGGCGGTGCCTCGCAGGACGACGGACGACCCTTCTGGCAGATCCAGTCCGCCGGCTTCACCGCTGTGCGGATCCCACCACGCCAACCGGTCTCCGACCTGACAGGCGATCACCTCATGGTTATCGATAGTCGAGACCGTAAGATCGGTCCGTGGGTCTCCCGCAGGGTATGGCGCGCTCCAGCGAGTCTCGCCGGAGACGGCGTCGACAAGGACGACCCTCCGGTCGGAGGTCACGAACGCGACCCGACCGTCCGCGACCAGGACGCGGCCGGCGTCGGCCAGCAGCGCGGGCGTCCGCCACAGGGAGTCCTGTGACCACTCCAGCGGAGCGGCTGCCGCCAGCCGCTCTCCGCGCACGGTGGTGGGACCCGTCGCGACGGAGCCCCGCAGGAGAGTCCATGCGCCGAATACCAGCAGGAGGATCCCGCACGCCACCGCAGGGATCACGAAGCCTCGACTTATCGGAATGAAGTGACGTGGCGCGTGAAGCTGTCGCGGCCCCCTGCCGAGCCGTTTTCGGGAGGCGCCTCGGGGCGAAGTGACCGTATGAGCTCCTCGCCGCGGTCGTCCGCGCCGTCCGTCCTCCGCCCGTGGGGCCGAGTGTCGTCCCTCGGCGGGCCCTCCGGCGGTGCTGGCGGCCCGGTCCGCGCCGGTCTCGTCCGTCTCGGCGCCCTCATCGCGGGCCTGGGACTGCACGGCGGCCCCGTCATCAGCGGGCGCCCCGGCGACCTCGCCGAGCTCGGTCACTCGCCATCGGCCCTTCTCGACCCCGCGCTCTCTGATCACCACGGTGACCGCGCCGTCCGGTGTGTCGGCCGCTCGACGGGCTGCGGCGGAAACGACGCGGGTGTGGATCTCGCGGGCGTCAGTCCCGACGAAGCGCGTCCCGTCAAGAACAGCGACGATCTTGTCCGCTTCCGCGAGCCATTCCAGGGTCAGCGGCGGCCCATCGCCGGCCTTCATGTCCCCGTCCGGCGGGGTGCTGGCCTGCCGGTCCGTCGCAGGGTTCCCCGCACCGTGCGGCAGCAGAGGTGCAGGGAAGGGGGCATGCCGCCAAAGGTAGGACGACCAAGTAGTGCATGACACCGGGTGTGGATAACCGGGTGCCACCAAATGCATCATGACCGTTTCGACTTTCGTCGGACGCCCCGATTCCGTCAGGTGATTCCGGAGCAGACAGTCCTGACCTGGGGCTTCTGGTGTTCCTCACGGGGGCAACGGCTTCACGGGGCGCGCCTATGCGGCGGCCATGGCCCTGTGGATGAGTGAGGGCCAGTGTTCTGTCAGAACCGCGATCGGGACCCCCGAATCGGCGGAGCGGGTTCAGGGGGTCGATCGTCTCGATACTCGGATGCCGATGTGTCCGCATCGAGAACGATGAGGCGATCTCGTTGACAGAACTACGGGATGACTCACGTCAACGCTGGACCACTCACCCGTACGAGGCGGTCACCCTGTCGCAAAGTGAGCCACCCCATCGTTATGTCGGGCTCGGTCGGGGCGCCCCGGCTGGCCCACGCTGGCTGGGTCACGCTGTATGGCTCACGCCGTCTGGCCCACGCTGGCTGGATCACGCTGTATGGCTCACGCTGGCTGGGTCACGTCAGTCGCAGGTCGGGGCCACCATGTCGACCCGCACTTCGGAGGACGCCAGCGCCGACCCCTGGACCGGCACCTGCACGGCTTGGCCGTCGGGGGTCGCGAAGCGGACCACCGAGATCCCCGGCAGGCTCACCGCAGTGTGGACGAGTTGGGCGGTCCACCATTCGTCCCGAGGCTGGTCGCCGGTCTCGGCCGCAGGCACCACGAGCTCGAGGGTGTCGTCCACGACGGCTCCGACCGACACCTGCTGGGCCGCTGCGACCCGGGTCGTCCAGCCGGCCGCTCGGCGGGATGGGGCGGGGCCCGCCACGAGCCTCACAAGCAGCGACTCCGCCCGATCCGTCAAGCCCAGCGAGGTGAGGTCCGGTGGATCGTCGCGCGCCAGGCACCCGGAGGGCGCCACGAAGTAGGGAGCGGGACGCGTCGGGTCCGAGGGAGCCTGGGGCGCCGGGCGCACGGTTGAGGCTCCTGGCGGGCTCGGACTCTCGGGGGCGTCAGCGCTGTGAGAAACCGCCGGGGGAGACATCTCGACCACGACAACGGCGCCGTCGCGGGGCAGCCCGCATCCCGTGCTGCAGATCGCGGCGAGGAGCAGCATCGACCCGGCGGAAAGCCTCGACCGCGGACGGTCCGGTGCCGGCGCTGTCACGTCGACCCCGTCGGCGAGTCCGCATCGACGTCCTCGTCGGGTCCGGGGGCCCCGTTGCGTCGCGGCACAGCGATCACGAACGACGCCCCGGTCGGCTCTCGGCCCAATGCGCCGACCCGACCGCCGTGGGCGCGGGCGGTCTCGTCCACGATGCTCAGGCCGAGCCCGGTCCCCGATCGCGATCCCCGCGCGCCGCCGCGCACGAACCGGTCGAAGATCCGCTCTCGCTCCTCGACCGCCAGCCCGGGACCCGCATCGTCGACGGCGAGAAAGACCCGGTCAGAGGTCGACCACACCCGGACGCCGACCGGGCCGCCCGCGTACTTGTCGGCGTTCTCCAATAGGTTCAGCAGGGCCCTCGAGAGCTTGCCCTTGTCGGCCCGGATGGGGTGCGCCCCGGGTGCGGCGTCCAGCAGGTTCGCGCTTCTGCCGGTGGCCGCGAGCGTACGGGCGGCTACCTCGGCGGCATCCACGTCGTCCAGGTTGAGCGGCTGGGATCCGTCGAAGGCACCCAGCTCCATGAGATCGTCCAGGGTTCGTTCGAAGCGGCGCACCTCGACAAAGAGGAGGTCCACGACCGTACGGGCCTGCGGGGGGAGTTCATCCTTGCCGCGCTGCAGCCTGGCCACGCCGGCGACCAGTGTGGTCAGCGGCGAGCGCAACTCGTGGCTGACGTCAGCGGCGAACCTGGCGTCCCGCTCGATGCGCCGTTCGATGGTGTCGGCCATCGCGTTGAACGAACCCACGATCGTGGCCAGCGCCGGATCTCGCGTCGCGGGGAGCCTGGTCGCGAGATCGCCGCCGCCCAGCCGGGCCCCCGCGACGGCCATCTCGCGCAGGGGCTCCAGGGCGCGTTTGGCGGTGTAACGGCCCACGATGACGCCCAACCCGGTCGTGAGGGGTGTGATCGAGGCGAGTACCGCGGCGATGGTCGTGAGTGTGCGGCTCAGCTCCGGTACGGGGGCGACCTCGTAGTAGGCGCCCGAGATGGCGCCGACCGGGACGCCGACGGCGAGCGCCGAACCGCCGCGATCGACCCACGCGAATGCCACGTCGTGGCCCTTTTCGACCGCTTCCCTCAGGTCGGCGGGGATGGTCCCTCTGTCGTCCGGACCGATCCAGCGGGTCCGGTCGCGGAGAAACTGCTCGCCCCCGGTCGTCCGTGAGACTGCTTCGCGCGCTTGGTTCATGTCCGTGCCGGCCTCTGCCGCGCTGGACAGGAAAGTGGCCGAGGCATACGCCTGGGTGACGGCGAGCTGCTCTCGCTGACTGATCAGCAGCTGCCGCGTCGTGAGGTAGGCACCGATCGCGAACATCAGGGACAAAAGGAGCGCGCCGATCCCGAACAACAGCGAGAGCCGCCCCCGCAGACCGATCCGCTCGGCCAGATCCGTCCGCCCGCGCAGACCGATCCGACGCGGCCGCCCCACCAGGCCACCTGGTCGCGACCGGGCCGACGGTACGGCTCCGGAGGGAGAATCGGCGCCGGTCATGGGTCTCGCCGGGCCGGGACGGCCGGCATGTCCAGCCGATAGCCCTGGCCGCGGACCGTGACGACGATCGACGGTTCGGACGGGTCGCGCTCGATCTTCGTGCGTAGGCGGCGTACGTGAACGTCCACGATGCGCTCGTCGCCGAAGTAGTCCCGACCCCAGACGCGATCCAGCAGCAGCTGCCGCGAAAACACACGCCCTGCGGACCGGACCATCTCGGTGAGGAGCCGGTATTCCGTGACGGTCAGTCGCACCTCCTCCTCGCCGCGCCGGACGATGCCGGCCCGTTCATCGAGCACGAGCGGGCCGTGGGTGTCGAGGACGGTCGGACCGTGGGGCGCGGATGAGCCGCTCTCAATCGCCCGGCCGGGATCGCTCGCGTCCACGCGTCGTAGCAGAGCGTGGATGCGAGCGATCAGCACCTGGTCGTCGAAGGGCTTTGTGACGTAATCATCCGCTCCGATCTCGAGGGCGCGGACGATGTCGGCGGAGTCCTGGCGGGCGCTCAACACGATGACGGGCGCGCGGGAGTGGCGGCGGACTTCCGTGATGAACGCGAATCCGTCCAGGCCGCCCAGCATGAGATCGACCAACAGCAGGTCCGGGGAACGACGACCGAAGGAGACCAGGGCGGCCTCGCCGCTCGCGCAGGCGTCCACCTCGAAGCCGGCATCCTGCAGGGACATCTCGACGAGGGCGCGGATGCCGTCGTCGTCCTCGACCAGCAGGATGCAGGTGCCCATGCGGTCATGCTGCCAGGGCGAATGCGCCGCGACCGGGAAGTGCCCCCAGGAGCAGGACAGGGATCGCCGAGTGGATCCGTTGGCGCGGTCCGCCGGATCTGGCGGGCACCGCCCTGCCTGGCCTCCCCGCGTGACGCGCCCTCGATCGGTTTCCCCGGTCGAAGCGGATAGGC
>CAKUSI010000161.1 GCA_934678955.1 uncultured Austwickia sp.
TGGGCGGTCGACCTGGGGTCGAGACCTGGCGGTCCGGTTCCGGGGATCTGGCCCTCCCTGGGGGAGAGTTCGTGCCTTGTGTCGCTTTTTGTGCCGTGGCGCGAGGTTCGTACGCGGCCTCGCCCCTCGTGCGGAGCGCCACGGCACAACATGTCTCCGGTGATGGGCTCGGCGTCCGGTTCCTCACCGAGCGCCACGGCACAAGGGCTCCCGCGTGAGGCGCTCGGCGTCGGGGGTAGGGCGTCCGCTACGACGCACGGAGTCTTTCGGGTGGGCGGTCGACCTGGGGTCGAGACCTGGCGGTCCGGTTCCGGGGATCTGGCCCTCCCTGGGGGAGAGTTCGTGCCTCGGGTCGCGTTTCGCGCCGTGGCGCGAGGTTCCTACGCGGCCTCGCCCTTCGTACGGAGCGCCACGGCGCGAAAGATCTCGAGGTGGGGGCTCTATGCCGGATGGGGACCTCGGCGCCACGGCACAACATGCCTCCGGTGATGGGCTCGGCGTTTGGTTCCGCGCTGCGCGCCACGGCGCAAGGGCTCCCGCGTGAGGTGCTCGGCGTCGGGGGTAGGTCGTCCGCCACGGCGCGAAAGATCCCGGGGCGGGGGCTCTACGCCGCATGGGGACCTCGGCGCCACGGCACAACATGCCTCCGTGATGGGCTCGGCGTCCGGTTCCTCACGGACTGGGGAAAACGCCTTGAGCGCAATGGATTTCGTGCCTGTGAGCTACGATATGCCAAGCATTGGGAGTGACGCGGGGAGCGCTCTTGTCCTCGGTACTGCTTCGTTGCGTGTCCCCGAGGAGAGAACCCGTTCCGTGTGGCACTTTCGGTCGAGCGCGTGGTCGATACGTTACGTCGTTCCTGTTGCGGCGGCCTACGCACTTCTCAGCTGGTTGCCGGTGGGCTACTTGGCCAGCACGCGCGGCGCCGCGGACCCTTTGGACGTCGGCCGAGGGCTGGCCTTGCCCTTTTCCAGTGTGCTCGCGTCGGCCCTCGTCTCGGCCGTGCTGTTCATGCTGGCCTGGTGGGTCATGGGAAGAGCGTGGCCAGGGCGGTCACGATGGGGCCGACGAGTGGACATCGTCTGCGCCGTCTGCCTACCACTGATCCTCGTCACCGCGTACCTCTTGTATGTCCGGTACGTGGGCTACTACGCGCCGGTGTCGGACCGAGCCACCGCTCTCCAGTATGGATTCGAGGAGTTCCTGGCCGGACGAAACCCCTATTCCCGGCACACCCAGCTCGACAACACGATTAGCCCCATGCTCGGCGGCATCATCATGGCGGGACCGTTCGTGCTCGCTTGGGGGACGATGTATTGGCAGGGTCTGACGTGGCTGGCAGCCACGTTGGCCTTCCTCGCCTGGTGGCGGGGGCCTCGCCTGGCTTTCGTCGCCGGGGTGCTGCTGCTTGTGAGCCCCACCATGCGCCTCGAACTGGCCATCCAGTCAGACGGGTGGGTGAACGGTGCCGCGCTCGCCATCGTCGGGACGACGTTGTATGCGCTCGCGGGGCGCCACGATCGCTCGCACGCGTGGCTCGCAGCCACGCTCACGGTGTCCGCGCTTTTCGGATTCGCCCTGGCCTATCGCTTCATCTACCTTGTGGTCGTCTTCCCACTGGGCGCCCTGATCTGGCGTCGGTTCGGCGCCCGGGCTCTGCTGGTCACGGCGGTGCCTGCCGCGATCGTCAGCCTGGTGTTGATCCTCGGCCCGTACTTCGCAGACCCATCGGTTTACGCGCCGTTCGAGAAGGCGTCGCTCGGCACGAATGATCACTCCCTGCCGCACCTTCCCCTCATCACCGCCGTGGCGTGCTCACTGGTGGCCGTGGGCGGCGCGGGGATAGCCCGGACGATCGCCGGCGTCTGGGGAACGATGTTCGCCGTGAGCGTGGTGTTCATCGTGCTGACCGGCTGGGGGCAGGGGGCGTGGTACCAATACCTCACCTGGGCCTTCAACGGCGCCACGTTGATTTTCGCGTTCTTCGCCATCGGACGGACGGAGCCCGATGATCGCCTTCCGCCGGCGGTGCAGACGTCTCGGGAGGCGGCTGAGCCACCTCCCGGTGGGAGTGTGCAGCCAGCCGGTGTCGAGCTCGTCGAGCCGCTCGGTTTGCGTCAGACTGCGAAGCTGCCCGGCCACGAGGCTCCGTCCGCGGTGAAGGCGGTCGCGCAGCATCCGATGCGAGTCGGACACCCGACGCGCGAGTGATCAAGTCCGGCGGCGACTGTTTGACGAACGCCGACTGTTTGACGAACGCCGACTGTTTGACGAACGCCGACTGTTTGACGAACGCCGACTGTTTGACGATCGAGGGCGGCGAGCAGGTCCCGTTGGACGAAGCGGCGCACGACGGCGCGGTTAGCTCGTAGCAGCCGCCCAGGCGATTGCTTCGCGTCGCGGTTCTTCACGCCTCCATCGTGGAAGGACCGCAACATGGTCGACCTCGGCGTCTATCGCCGCGCTGCGCAGGTGGCGTCGGAGGGGCGGTCGATGAAATGGACGGTGACACGCAGCGTCTCGGGTCGGGTTGCACATCGACCCATGACGCGAGCGTGGCGTTCCCCGGTGGACGAGGCCCTGCTGCGGCCTCGTCTCGCGCCAGCCGCACGGTGTCTGCCTCGCGCCAGCCGCACGGTGTCTCGTCGCGCGCCAGCCGCACGGTGCCTCGTCGCGCGCCAGCCGCACGGTGTGGTGGATCAGCTCCGGTCGAGGAACGCGCGCAGGTCTCGCGCCAGCAGGTCGGTCCGCACCTCCTGGCCGTGGTCGTTGCAGTGGTACTGCGTGTCGAAGAAGTCCGCGCGCGGCAGGATGTAGTCCCGCGGATCGGAGATCACGGGCAGGTCGAGCTTCGTGCTCAAGGACTCCTCGAACGACGCGATGTCGGCCGGCGAGGAGCGGACGGCCTCGTCCATCACGGGGGGATACGACACCACGACCCGCGCGCCCTGCGAGGACGCATACGAGCCCAACTCGTTGAGGTAGGCGGCCATGTCGTCGTGCAGCGTCGCCCCGTCGATGTGCACCGCGAACTTCTCCGGCAGCGGCGACTCCACCGTCGGGCGGGGCCGCGGATAGACCATCTGCCCCGCCGCGTCGAACGCCGACCGCGTGTAGACGCCGCGGTTCTCGACCGGCGCGGTCTGCGCGTCGACCTTCTTGGCCAGGAAGGTCGGGAAGTAGCTCGCCATGTCGCCCCACCCCTCGCGGGGCACGTAGCGGTAGCGGTCCAGCCGCTGGTCGAACGCGGTCATCGTCAGCTCGGCCCCGAAGGTGCCGAGGCGGGACATCATGGCGTACTCGTACGCGATCACCACCACGTCGCCGGCGTGCAGGTTGCCGCGGACCAGGTCGGTCTGGAAGCGCATCCCGAAGCCGGACTGCAGCGCGACGTTCACGACGGGCATCCCGGTGGCGCGCTCCAGCCGCGCCTGGTCGAGCCCGAACGCGCCACTGCTGCCGCTCACGAGGACGATCCGGGGCCCGGGCAGAGTCTCCAGCCGGTCGATCTTGTCGTTGATGGCGGCGTTGAAGGTGCCGGCGTACGCGGCGTCGAGCCCCTGCACCACGCCCGCGACGATCGCGCCGAGCGGGACGGCCGCCGCCACCCCGAGCGCCGCCATCTTCACGAGCAGGCGTGCAGCGGCGCCGAACCCGTCGCCGGTCGCCTCGGGGGAAGCCTCCGGTATGGATGCCGGCGGGGCCTCCGGACCGATCGCTGGGCGGATTCCGGGGCGGGGTTCGCGCACCTCCCGCAGCAGCTGCTCCACCTGCACGGCGTGGGCGCCGCGGGTGGCGGACACGGCCTGGGCCTCGACCTGCTTGACGTGCGGGTCGTGCAGGATCTGCGGTGCGCCGGCGCCGGCGCCGGCGCCGGCCCCGACCCCGGTGCGAGGGTTGAACGCGAAACCGGGGCCTGGGTTCGAGGTGGAGCGGGAGCCGGGGCCGGGAGTCTCGGGTGTCGGTTGCGTCATGCCCACCTCAGAACTTGAAGTAGATGAACTCGCCGGACTGGCCCACGGCGCCGGATTGCAGCAGCCAGCACCAGATCACGGCGACGGTCAGGACGATGTAGTGGACCCAGCGCACGGCGGCGGTGCGGTAGGCCAGAGGCGTGTATGGCTCGCGCGGGGCTTGGCGGGCATAGATGATGAGCTCGCTCACGAACAGGTAGATCAGGGCCAGGCCGACGATCACCAGCCACATGCGCACGGTGGTCTGCGAGGGAAGCAGCGAGACCGAGATGACCTCGTGGATGACTTCCCAGGTGCGCCGCCACGGCTCGGGATGCAGCATCCGCCACAGCACGTGCACCGCGTCGGACAGGGAGTTGGCGCGGAAGAACACCCACGCCACCGTCGCCCCCACGAAGACCACCAGCGAGCCGAGAATCGGTGGGTGGCGCCGCCGTTCACGGGCCAACTCGGAGGCATGCTGCTCCACGCCGCGGGCACGGTCGCGGATCTCCTCGGCGACGCGGAAGACCCCGTGGATCAACCCCCAGATCAGGAACTTCCAGTCGGCGCCGTGCCACAGCCCGCTCACGGCGAAGACGATCAGCAGGTTGTTGCACTTGCGCGCCAGGCCGCCGCGGTTGCCGCCGAGGGGGATGTAGAGGTAGTCGCGGAACCAGGTGGACAGCGAAATGTGCCACCGGGCCCAGAATTCGGTGAACGAGCCCGAGAAGTAGGGCATGTTGAAGTTGTCCCGCAGCCGGTAGCCGAGGATACGCGCGGAGCCGATGGCGATGTCGGAGTAGCCGGAGAAGTCGCAGTAGATCTGGATGGTGTACGCGGCCGCGGCCAGCGCCAGGGTCTGGCCGCGGTAGCCGCCGTCGTCGAGGTTGTTGAAGATCGGGTTGACGTACGCGCCGAGCATGTCGGCGATCACGACCTTCTTGAAGAGCCCGAACAGCACCTGGCGGAGCCCGGCGACCACGTCGTCATACCGGAACGACGGCGCCGCGCGCAGCTGCGGCAGCAGGTTGCCGGCGCGCTCGATCGGGCCGGACAGCACGAGCGGGAAGAACGACAGGAACAGGGCGAAGGTGATCGGGTCGCCTTCGGGGGGGACCTTGCCGCGGTAGACGTCGATCATGTAGCCGCACGCCTGGAACGTGAAGAACGAGATCCCCAGAGGCAGTAACAGGTCCGTGAGCAGATCGATGCCGCCGTCGGCGGGGCGGAGCAGGGCGGCGAGCGAGGAGAGGATGAGCTGGGCGTACTTGAAGTACGCGAGCATGCCCAGGCAGCCGACCAGCCCCGCCGTGAGGAGCGCGCGGCGGCGGCCGCCGGCGAGGCGCGGCAGCCCGCGGCCGACGCCGTAGGCGATGGCGGTGACGGCGAGGAGTACGAGGGCGCCGGTGGCCTGGTGGCGGGTGTAGAAGACGTAGCTGCCCACCAGCAGGAGCAGCGGCCGGGCGCGGCGCGGGACGCAGAAGGTGAGCAGCGCCAACGTGGGGAGGAAGACCAGGTACTCCCACGAGGTGAAGCTCATCGACGCGCTCTGCCTTCCGCCCGCGAGCGCCCTAATTCTGCACGGGCGCAACAGCTCTCGAAGATAGCCGAGGGAGGGGTGTGGCGAGCGATGCGGGTGGGGTCAAGGCCTGACGTGTCGCGCGTGTCGCCGACGTTTCGCGATCCTCGGAAGGGGAATGCTCCCCCAGACTTGCGTCTGGCCCTCTTGCCTAACCTCGACTCTCTGCGCCGGAACGGTGGCGGCCACATGTCCGAAGTACTCCGCGACCGGGATCGCCTCGACTGCCACGAAAACGACGTGAGTACGGGGAGGTCCACCGGTCGCGCCGCCACGCCCGGGCCGGCGACGTCGGGCATCATCGGTGAAACCGGGACCCCATCGCCGTTCGGCAGCGCGGATGCCGGCCCAGAACCGCGCAGGCGACTCTGGTGTCGCCGACGACATCCCTGCACTGCGCACCAGGTTCGCGATCGACCCCGAGCGTCAGGCAATTTCGCTGATCGCGGGAGACAAGGCCAGCAAACGAGGATTCTCACGCCGGGGCAGAAAGATGGAACTCTCGACGGGCGATGGCTGCCGCGTAGCGGAGCGCGTCGTGAACGTCGTCACGTTCGATGAAGGGGAAGTCGGCGTGGATTTCTTCGAAGTCCATCCCCTCGGACAACACCTCCCAGAGCTGCTCGACGCCGAACCAGTAGCCCCGAATGCATGGCCGCCCGCCCAGTTTGTCTGACTCGACGGTCAGACGCGGAAAGCCCGGCAGCGTCTGGGTCATACGACAACCGAGTGACGCGGGAGTGTCAGATCGCCACGACGTCCAGCAGCTCCTCCAGGCCGACGAAATCCTCTGCGTTGCGCGTGAGTAGTGGCAGTCCCTCAGCGACAGCGGTCGCCGCGATCAGCAAGTCCGCGAACCGACGCCGTGGCTGGCGGCCGCTCGCCACCACCGCCGCGTGGACCCGACCGTACGCGCGGGCGGCCTCACCGCCGAAGGGGATCGGCTCGAAGGCCGCTTCGGCCCGCTGCAGCCTGTCCTGCCGCCGCGCACGCTCGGCCACGTCGTCGGTTGCCGACGGTCCGGCGGCCAGTTCAGCCATCGTGATCACGGAGACCCCCACGGTGCGAGGCAAAACGCCCGGGTCGAGACGGCCCAGGTCGATGACCACGGACGTGTCCAGCAGACCCGCCTCCAGACGCTCACCCACGAGGTTCGATCTCCTGCCCGGCGAACTGGTCCAGATCGCGCTGGAAGCGATCCGCGTCCACGTCAGGGGCACCTCGGAACACGTCACCCACCAGGGCGGCGTCCACCAAGCGCTGCCGCCGCAGAGGGCGGAGCTCACCCACCGGCACCGCGTGACGGGTCAGGATGAAGCTGCGGCCTTCGTCGAGAGCGCGCATGATGCGACCGCTGTCGTTGCGAAGCTCGCGCTGGCTGATGATGTCGCTCACCATTCGACCGTAGCACACCGTGCTACGTCCGACTTGTAGACCCGAGCGACGTCTCGGCCATGGCCGTCCCCGCGATGAACTGGATTCCGTCGTCCGCCGGCGTTCCTCTCCTTCGGCCGGCTCACAGAAGGATCTCCAGTGTCCCGCGAAGCGTCGACTGCACGCGCGGGAACGACTGCGCCAGAGCGAGCAGCTCCGACGGCTGCCCACCTTGGCGCAACCATCGCTTGAGCGCCTCGTTGGCGAGGTCCGCCCCTTCGATGTGACGCAACAGTCAGGAGGTGATGGCGCTCGCCAGCGGCAGAGCCTTCAGCCGGTCGGTGAGTCTGCGGTAGGGGTCAGGGGCCAGATGCTCGCCGAGGACCGACCACGAGTCGAGCACGCGGATCGCCGTGTCGGTGGCTCGTCGTCGGGCCTCCTGCGCGCCGAAACCGGTCCGTTCACCCATCCGCTCGAACCGCGCTGGCGTCACGTCCTCGAAGGCCCTGCTGCCGTTGAGATTCAAGCCGAGATCGTCGTTGGGGATGTACAGGACCGTCGGCACCACGTCATACAGCGGACTCAGCGACGGGTTGATGCCGTCCGGGTAGATGATCGACCAGTTCTTGAAGTGCGCGTCGCCGTTCCCGATCATGACGTTCAGGACGATCCGGTCGATGACGACTCCGACGCTGTCGAGGCCGGTGAGCTGCGCGGCAATGTTGTACGGGGTCCGTGGCGGTTGCCTACCGCGTGCGTGTCGGCACGGGTTCCGGACTCGGGGGACCAGGAGTCCTCAGCGGCGGCTCTGTCAGTGACGGCTGCTGATTGGTCGTCGTCGTCGGCAACGTCGGTGGTTCCGTGGTCGGCAGCAGTCCCGCGCACATCGCGTACGCGGGATGGGTGGGGTCGGGGCATCCCTGACGTACTCCCGGGGGCGGCTCGATCGGGGAGATGTCCGCGGAAGGTTGGGGCCGGTTCCCGTAGCCGGGAAGCGCCGGCACCCACTCTCCGCGGCACGGGTTGACGGTGCACCCGTCGATCGTGGGGCCTGCGTAGCCGGGCGCCCGCGGGTCCGTGGTCTGCGGGGGCGCTGCCGTGGCATGCCCTGAGGTCGCCCTGTCGCGAGCGGTGGTCTCGGCGGCCGTCGACGTCGTCTCCCGAGTCGACGTGGTCGGTGTCGGCTCCTCGCTCTCGCCCCCGCACCCTGCCAGGATCAGGCTCGCCAGGAGGATCGCGGATCCTCCTCCGATCCTGCTGATCATCAGGTCCCCCCTTCGTCGCCTCGCCAGGTCGGCGTTCGAGCGCCCCATCGGTGAGCGTGCGAATTCGTTACTCCGCGAGCGCGGTCATGCCGGATCGCAAACGCTACCCCAAGCATGCTG
>CAKUSI010000162.1 GCA_934678955.1 uncultured Austwickia sp.
CGGGCCTATAGCTCAGACGGTTAGAGCGCCGCCCTGATAAGGCGGAGGTCACTGGTTCAAGTCCAGTTAGGCCCACCAATACATTCCCGGTCTCACAAGGCTAAACGCTAGACCGATCAGATCCCGGTCTACAGATCGTCTAGCCCACGGCAGTTCGGAACAGGCTCGATGCTCCCTCCCAACGAAGGGAGCTTCGCCATGTCCACCACCACTACTCGCCCGCTGCCGGCGTGTTGCACCGCGCACGACGGTCCGCACCTCCACGGCTGCGGCTGGCCCCGGACGGCGTCCGGCCGAACCCATGCCGGCGCCTGCATCCTGCCCGCGCGCGTGCCTCCCGGCTACGTGAACCCGACCCGGGCGGACTTCGACCAGGCGATCCGTGAACTGCTCGACGAGGCGAACGTGAGTCAGGCCGAGGCCTCCCAACGCTCCGGCATCCCGCTGACCACCTTGAACCGGAAGCTGAACGGCAAGGGCCGGGCGTTCCTGGTCTGCGAGTTGGCAGCGCTCCGCGGCGTCCTCGGCGTGAGCATCACCGACATGGCGTTCCGCGCCGACCAGGTCGCAGCCGAAAGGGTACGGACCAGCGCGTACCCCACCGACCAGCGCGACGCCCTGACCGAGGTGCTGAGCGCCGACGCGATCCCGACTCCCTGACCAACCTCCTATCGCGACTCCCCGGCTTCGGTCGGGGAGCCGCTCGGCTGTTGGTGCCGACACCGAGACACCCTGGGGACGGGGGCTCGTCCAGGCCGATCGTGCCCCCTGGGGAGGTGACTCGCAGTCCACAACACCTGAGTTTTCTGGCAGCACGGACGTTTGAACTATCCGAACGGTCTAGCGCTCTCACCGCCGGTCAGAGCTGGGGTCGGCTCGCCTCCCTCCCCAGGGGTGGGCGGCTCGTCCTGCTGCGGACAGGTTGCAGGCGGGGTGTTCGGGTCCGCGGATCTCGGTCCGGTCGTGGTCGGCGTGGCCGAGGTGGAAGTCGGTGGTGACGGGCTGGCCGCAGCGCCAGCAGAGGATGGTTTCGCCTCGGTTGAGCTTGGCGAGGATGTCGCGGCGGGCGGCCTGGAAGGCCCTGCCGTAGCCGCGTTGCTCGGCTGTGCCGCGCGCGCGGTCGTGGGCGCGGCGGTGTTCGTCGCAGAGTCCGCGGCGGGCGTTGTTGGGGATGATGGTGGGGCAGCTGGGTCGGCTACAGACCTTCATGGTGGTGTCCCTTGTCACAGGCTGGGGTGCGCGGCGCTGGTCGGGTCGTTGCCGGCGAAAGGCCCCGGCTCTCCGACCATCGGTTCGCGTTCATGTCGTGCGTGTCGTTGACGCCGCGCACCCTGGTCGATGGGTCAGGCGGGTGCGGTGACGGTGAGCTTCGCGATCCGGTTGGGCTTGACGACGTTCTGGCCGAAGCGCCAGGTGCAGCGGAGTCCGACGCTGTCGTGGGCGAAGTAGGCGTCTTCGCTGAACGCGACCTGGACGTCGCCGACGGCCGACACGATCGCGGTCTGGTCGATGACGAGCAGGTTGCCGGTCGGCATGGCGGGGGTGGTGAGCACGGGCAGGGACAGCAGGTACCGTGCGGCGGCGGTGGTGCCGGCGCCGAGGAGGCTGTCGTTGCGGTCGGTGCCGACCTTGAACCGGTTGAGCCGGGCCCAGGCGTCGGGGGCTGCGAGGATGTGGCTGGGGGTGCCGCCGTTGCCTTCGATGGTGGCGAGGGCGTCGACCAGGACGTCGAGGTCGTCGGCGATCGCGCCGCCGTTGACGATGCCGGTGATGTTGAGCAGGCCGGCGGGCGGGGTGACGGCGGGGCTGGTCGGTGCGGCCTGGGCGATGTAGGCCTCGTTGGCCTTCTTGGTGACGGCCCGCTGCACCGAGGTGGACAGCAGTGTTTCGGCGTCGGGCTGTGCCAGCTGTTCGCGGCTGAGCCGGATCAGCTGGGCGACCTTGCCGGTGTACACGATGACTTCGGCGAGGCCCGGGTTGGATTCGGCGATCTCTCCGCCTTCGGCGACGAACGCGGCGGTGGCGTCGTCGACGTACGGGACGCGGACGGCGGGAGCGTCACCTTCGACGCTGCCGGCGATGGTGGAGGTGAGCAGGACGAGCGCGTCGGGAACGGCGTCATCGGCGTGGATGTAGCGGATGTCCGGCCGCCAGGCGGCGGCGGAGGTTGCGGTGGTTTCGGTGGCCATGGTGGGGCTCCTTCAAGCGGGTGCGGCATCTTGGTGGCCGCGTGAACAAGTGGTTGTTCGGTGTGGCCGCTGGCCTGCATCCGTTGCCCCGCTGGGGCTGGGGTGGATCGGGGTGGGCGCCTGGCCCGGCATCCTCGATCGACAGTTCGATTCTACCGGACCAGGCCGCCAGGGTGTTGGTGCTACCTGATGAACGCCGACGCCCAGTCCCCTCGCCCAGGGTTCCCGCCGCGGCCCTGCGACGGGTCGGGGCGCGGTACTCGGCGCTGCAGCCCGAGGGCGTCGATGGCGTTGGTGCAGGCGGCCTCGACCAACTTGGGGTCGACGTTGCCGTCGGCGTCCAGTAGATCCGCAAGGGTCGCCCCAGAGGCCCACAGGCCAGCCGGCTTGATCCGGTGCGTGGCTGCGAGGTGGTCGACGAGTTGCCGTTGGGCCGCCTCGGCGGCGGCGGCCGCACCTGCGAGTTGCTGCTCGGTGTCGCGGAGCCGGGCACGGTACTTCGCAGCCTCCCGGTTGCCGGGTCGCTTCCCGTCGTCGTCCGGTTCTGTGTCGGTCGCGGGCGGGCTGGCCGGGTCGGTCATCGTCTTCGCGTCGTCGAGCAGCTTGCCGGCGGCGTCGGTCAGGGTGGTGGGTTCGGGCTGGTCACTCATCGGTGGAGTCCTCTCGGGTGATGGTGGTGATGAGGTGGTTGGTGATGTTGTCGAGCGCGGCGACGGCGGCCGGGATCGCTTCCCGGTTGGGTGCGAGCAGGCCGGCGGTGATCGCGACGGTGGCGGACAGCAGCGCTCCCGGGTCGCTGTCGGTGAGCAGCGTCGTCAGCCCGGCCTTGTCGTCGGTGAGGTAGGCGCGCATGACGGCGCAGGCGGTCAGGGTGTCTTCGTAGGTCATGGGGAACATCAGGGTTTCCTTTCGGTGGTGCGGGTGAGCGGCTGCACGGCAGCGGCGTGGATGCAGGCCGGATACTGGCTACGGCCGTGGGCGTCGCAGTTGTAGCGGTGAAGCTTGGTCGCCTCGTAGCGGACACGGACCTCACAGCCTGTGTCCGGGTCGACCACGAACGCCAGGAACCAGTGCGGACGGAACCGGGCGCCGACCAGCCGCACGCCGGGCGGCAGTACGGGCCCGGTCACGACACGACCCCCGTCCGGGTCTTCGGGGTGAAGTCACGCCCGCCGTACACACCGAACGTGGTCCGGTGGGCTTGGGCGTAGCCAAGGCACTCCGCGATCACAGGGCACGACCGGCACGCCCGAATCGCCTCGGCCCGTTCGTTCTCGTCCTCGGCGAGCCACGGGTCACCGGGGTGGCCGGCCAGGCAGGGCAGGGTGAGCCCGGCCCGGATCGCGGTGTCGGTCACGGTCAGCAGCCGCTCGGCCGCCTGCTGGCGGGCCTCGGTGCGGGCGGTCACGATGTCACCTCCCAGATAGGTGTCCCGTCTGTCCCGTTGTCCCGTTCGTGACCAGACGAACGGGACAACGGGACACTTGGGACACCCGTAGAGGGGATGAAGGTGCCGCGTCCTGCCTTGTCGATCCGGCCGGCGTCGGCGGCACGGTTCAGGTACCGGCGCGCCTTGTCGCGGTCGATCTCGAGGGCTTCCGCGACTTCGGCAGTTCCGACACCGTGGGGATGTTCGCCCACGTAGTTGATGATGCGAACCAAGTCCTCGCCCAGACCTTCGCTTGCGCGGGCGTCCCTCGCGGCGGCCCCCGCCGCCTTCAGTGAGTCACCGACGAGAGCCCAGCTTCCGCCCGTCATCGTGACTGAGTACTCACCCTCGGCGACGTCCCGGCCGGACACCTTCAGCAGGGCGTTACCGCCGCCTCGGGCGCGCTCCAACACGATCGTGTAGTCGGCACTGCCGTTGAGGCCCTGGGTGCCGCTGGTGGAGTCCATCCAGTCGGAAGAGGACATCTTGCGGTTGTGATGCACGACGAGCAGGGCGCTGCCCGGGTGGGCGTCGGTCAGGGCTTTCAGGTGTCCGCCGACGCGATAGTCGCGCTGGTAGGCCGACTCGCCGGGGAGAGCGTTGGGCATGACCTTTCCGAGTGTGTCGAGCAGCACTAGGCCGCCGGCATGGTTGCCTAACCACTCCGTGAGCAGGGGCAGGATCTCTGCTGGCGTCGCGGCCGTGAAGTACTCGAACCTAGCCGGGATCGGTTCGCCGATCATCAGTTGCCGGGCGCGGTCCTGCATGCGGCGGTCGCCGTCCTCCAGTGCCGCGTAAAGGACTGGCCGGGCGGGAACATCGATCGCACCGAGGGCACGGCCCCCGCAGGCGGCGGACAACGCCAGCCCCAGGACGAACCAGGACTTGCCGAGCTTGGGCGGGCCGACGACCAGGCCGAAGCCTTCGGCCACCAACCCCGGCACCACCCACTGCAGCGGCGGGAACACCTGATCGTTGAGCCATGCTCCGTTCCGGACGCGCTCCAACAGGGATGTGGTCTCAGCCACGCTTAGGCCACCTCCCCGAGCACCGCGGCGACCTCGCCGGCCACGAAGTCGGGCGGCCCGTAGCGGCGCAGCACCTGCGCTTTCGCACGGCACGCTGCAGCTGTGGCACGGCAACGCTGAGCCCGCTCGGTCAACTCGGCCGCCGTCGCCCGGCCGTTGAAGTCCGACGACCGCGGCGCCGCCCACTCGAACACCAGGGCACGCCGCTCCCACTGGCCGGCCATCCCGTCAGTGAGCAGATCAGCCAGGAACCGGACCCTGAAGGCCTCGTTCGACGTCACCATGCTGGCCGTCACCGGACGCCCCCGTCGAGAAGAAGCTGGTCGTCCTGATCGAGAAGAAGCTGGTCGTCCTGGACGTCGAGATAGGGGGCGTCCACCGGCACCAGCCGGACCAGCACCATGTCGGCCTGATCACCACGAGCACGGGCACGCTCCACGGCACGCTGAGCGCCGGGCAGGTTGAAGTACAGGTGCCGACGCACTGATCGGCCGCGCACCAGCACCGCGTAGGCGTTGCGGAAGAACACGCCGGCGTCGGAACCGGTATCGTGGTCATCAGCGCCGCCAAACGCTTCGTGAGCCGCCTGGGACCGCCCGCCCGGGCGGCTTTGCTGTTCAGCCACGGCCACCACCAGCCTCCACGAACGCCTCGGCCAAGCGGGGGCAGCCAGCAGCACGGAACATCGCCGACAGGCTCCCGAGCAGCTCCTGAGCAGCGGGGTCGGGAGACGTGACAGATCTCGCGTCAGGTGTCCCACGGTGGGACATCTGGTCGGCGCGCGGCCGGAACGGCACCACGTTGCTCACGCCGCTCACCCGACCTTCTCGATGAGGCCGAGGACGTCCTCGGTCTTGAGTCGGAGCACGCGGGCGCGGCCGATGCGGTACGCCGGCAGGTCGCCGGCGGCGGTGAGGCGCTTGAGGGTGCGCACCGAGGCAGTGGTGATCTCGGCGGCTTGCGGGTAGGTGACGAACCGGCCGTACTGGGCGATCAACTCGGCGAGTTCGGCGGAGACGGAGCGAGTGGCTGCTATCACTGGTCCACCTCCAGGATGGAGGCGAGCTCGGTCCGCTGCTCCCGGGTCAGTTCCGGAGCAGTCGAGCGGATGTGTTCTGCCAGGTGGGCGGCCTTGAGCCGTCCGCGGGCGGCGATCAGTTCGGGATCGTCAGGTGTGCGAGATCGAGTCAGCGCTGCGACCCGGGCGCGTTCGGTGTAGATGACCGACATCGGGAAAGCCCTCCAAAGGGTACGGAAAACCGTCCCTCTCTGAAGGGCTGTATCTGTCGCTACGAAGCGAACTACTCACTTCGTGCGGTCGCTTCTGACATTAGCACGCTTGTCGGTTTAGCTCCTCGCGCAGCTTGCCGAGTGTCGTGAATCGCACGCTTACCGTGTCGGCAGAGTGTGCGGCTGGGACCCCAACGCCCATAACGACCACCAGCTCGTGGGCGGTGACCGTCATCGGCTCTAGCCGGTCCAATGCTGAACTGAGCCTGTCGCCCCGCGCGGTCACGTTGTTCCGGACCTTTCGCTCAGTCCGGCACACCTCACAGGTGATCTCCTGCCGGGCATGCACATCGTCGCGCTGCTCGGCCGCGAGACGTTGTCGAATCCACTCACGGCGCCCTGGGTGATCCACGCCAACCAAATCCAGCGACAGTCCTCGCGGCTGCGCCGGACTCACCACAGTCCCGTCGTCCGAGATCAGATCCTCACCGTCAGGGCCCCCGCGCACCTTGAGCATCACGCCATCCGGTCGGATGATCCAGGTGGTTAACATCCAGCCGGCGGCTACGGTCCGGTCCTCGAGCGCGGCGAGCTTCACGAACGTACCCACGGCGTGCAGGTCGTGCCCGTCGCGACAAAGAACCGTGATGTACACGCCTCTCGGGGGCAGTTGGTCGGTCTTGCGGCGGCGGCTCATGAAGTCTGCGCTCCGTTCGTGAGGATCGGCTCGGACCGTTTGGCGGCCAGCGAGGCGACGGCCGCGGCCATCCGGTCGGCGGGCAGCAGCGGCACAACCTCGGCCAACTGGTCGGCGTTGAGCGCCGCGAGGGTATCGGCCAGGGCGTCCGCGTTCATCAGGCCGAGGACGTTGGCCAGCGTGTTGGTCGACGTCTCCTTCAGCGAGGGTGCGCTGGTCGGCGGCTTCCAGCCCGCGAGCTGGGACACCTTCAGGGCGTACGGGGAGGCCTTCGTGGTGTCGGGGTGGGTGTAGTGTCCGGTCATCCCGGGCTGGGCGTGGCCGAGGATCGCGCGGCGTATCGCCTCCGGTGTGCCGGCCTCGTCCCACAGGGTCGCTCCCCAGTGCCGGAGCCAGTGGAGCCGCATGGTTGGCAGGCCGGCCTCCTGTCGGGCGTGATACCAGCCGTACCCTCGTTTCCGAATGCTGCCGTCCTTGCGCCGCACGGCGGCATGGCCGTTGATCTGCTGTGTGGTGCGGAACGCCATCGCAGGGTTGCTCGACGGAAAAAGCAGCCCGTCGTCTCCGGGCTCGGCCCACTGGTCGAGGTGTGCCTTGACGTCGGGGATCAGGTGCGGAGGGATCGGTACGACCCGTTCACCCTGCGAGCCGGTCTTGGTGTCACCTTCGTGGCGCTGTCCGTCGTAGCTGCTGATCCCGCGTTCCACGGTGAGCCACCCGAACGTGTCGTCGGGACCGATCTCGACATCGAGTCGACGTAGAGCGCAACCCTCACCCGTCCGGATACAGCAGTAGGCCTCGAGCAGGACGAGCAGCCGGTCGCGTGGTTGGACGAGGTCGGCCAGCCCAACCACCTTGGGGTGAGTGAGCGCCTTCACCTGCTTGTCCGGGTTGCTGGTCGGCCTCGGCTTCCGCGCGGCGTTCTCGACCTGGCAGGGGTTCTCGTCGATCAGCTTGTCCACCTCGACGGCGGTCTTGAGTACCGACTTCAGGAAGCTGTACGCCTTGTGCCGCAGGCTCGGTGTGGCCGCGCGGCTGCCGTGCCACTGGGCGATCTCAACGGCCGTGAGCGCCGCGACGGGACGGTCGGCGAGCGGCGTCAGGATCCCGTCGACATAGTCCAGGTAGTCCTCGCGGGTGCTGGGGTGCAGCGGCGTCCCCTTCCGGGTGACGCGGTTCTCGATCCACTTCCGCGCGTACACGGCGACCGTGGTGGCGTCGCGGAGTTCAGCGGCCTCGGCCTCCAGTTGGGCCGCTGCGCGACGATCGGCCGGCGGCGTCCACAGGTCACGGTCGATGAGGGACTGCTCCGCGCGCAGCCACTGCCAAGCAGCGTCCTCGTCGCTGAAGGTGTGCCCCGGGGTCTGCCACTGGCCGTTGCGGGTGTAGCGCGCCCACCAGGAGTTGCCGTTGTTGGTGCCGACGCTGCCGAACTTCCGCCTGCCCATTCGGTCTCCCATCGGTCTACAAATCGTCTAGCTTCTGCGCCATGGTAGCGCGTTCTGCCCGATGTGTCATAGACTGAGGGGACAACACCACAGGGAGCAAAAAGCCTAACCAACAGGCAGAACAGCTAGTCGAGAGGCAGTTGGATAGCTGGACCCGCGATTCCGGTTGTAGATGGTTCAAGTCCAGTTAGGCCCACCGGATCTCCCCGAGATCCACGCATCCGACCTCCGGCTCTTTGACTAGGGGATA
>CAKUSI010000163.1 GCA_934678955.1 uncultured Austwickia sp.
GCGCATGTCTGTGTATCCGACTTTGCCCCGGCGGTAAGCACGTCACCCGCAGTTGACAAGCCAGATATGTCAACTTAAATTGACTACTCGGTCGAGTAGGGAGTCGAGATGGGCGAGCAGGAAATGAGCGACTTGGTGGTCCAGTCGGGTGACGAGGACCCGTTGCGGGCACTGGCTGCGGTGTCTGAGCTGCACCGCGAGGTCAACCGCGCCGAGGCGGTGGTGGTGCGTCGGGCGCGGACGAGCGGTGCGTCGTGGGCGCAGATCGCTCGGGTGCTGGGTGTGAGCCGGCAGGCGGTCCATAAGAAGTACGGCGGAACGCGGTTCAGCCGTGGCTGAGGTCGCGACGTCCACGCCGCCGAAGGCGGGTCTGCGGGACCTGTTCTCCTACTTGAGTGAACACCGCGCGGTGCTGGCGATTGTGCTGGTCATCTCGCTGGTCGGGGCGGCGCTGAACCTGGCCCAGCCGGTAATGGTCAACCGGCTCATTACCGCCGTGGGTGAGGGCCGCGACCTCGGCGGCGCAGTGCTGATCCTGGTCGGGCTCGTCGTGGGCGCGGGGCTGGTGGAGGCGGTACAGCAGTACTTGCTTGGGCGCACCGCCGAGGGAGTGGTGTTCAGCGCGCGTCGCCGGCTGCTCGGGCGCCTGCTCCGGTTGCCAATGAGGGAGTATGACGCTCGCCGCACCGGCGACTTGGTCTCCCGGGTGGGCTCGGACACCACGATGGTGCGCGAGGCGCTGACCGGTGGTCTGGTCGATGCCCTCAGCGGGGTGCTGATCTTTGTCGGGGCGCTGGTTGCGATGGCGCTGCTGGATCTGACCCTGCTGGGCATCACACTGGCCGTCATCGCGGTCGCAGTGATCAGCGTGGTGCTCGTCAGTGCCCGGATCCAGGCCCTGACCTTGGCCTCGCAGGAGGCCCTGGGCCGGGTCTCGGCCGGGGTGGAGCGAGCCCTGTCGGGAGTGCGCACCATCCGGGCCGCCGGTGCCACCGAGCGGGAGGAAGGCCAGCTCGTCTCCGATGCACAGGTCGCCTACGACCTCGGCGTGCGCATCGTGCGCATCACTGCCGTGCTGTGGCCGGTGAGCGGGCTGGCTGTCCAGGGTGCCTTTCTGGCGGTGCTGGGTGTGGGCGGGTACCGGGTCGCGGCCGGCACGCTATCGGTGGCGGATCTGGTGACCTTCATCCTCTACCTGTTCATGATGCTCATGCCATTGGCCACCGCGTTCAGTGCTGTCATCACGGTGCGCACCGCCCTGGGTGCCCTTGCCCGCATCGAAGAAGTCCTCGACCTGCCGACCGAGGACGACGGCGAGCCCGCGCTACCTCCTCAGCGTGTTGGTGGGAGCCCGAGCGACCCTGCGCCGGCGGTGGTCACCTTTGAGGAAGTGTCGTTCACCTACCGGGGGCGCCAGCCAGTCTTGGAAGATGTGACCTTCGCAGTCCCGCGCGGGTCGACTACCGCAATAGTCGGGCCGTCAGGAGCGGGCAAGTCGACGCTCCTGACCCTGATCGAGCGCTTCTACGCGCCGGACCAAGGAACGATCGCCCTCGACGGAACCGACATCCGGGCTCTACCCCGACCCGAGCTGCGCTCCCGGATCGGCTACGTCGAACAGGATGCACCCATGCTCGCCGGCACCATCAAAGACAACCTCCTCCTGGCCGCACCGCAGACAGATGAGACTCGATGCAGAGAAGTGCTCGCGGATGTCAACCTGCTGGACCGCATCGAGCAGCATCCCGACGGCCTGGACGCCGTAGTCGGTGACGATGGGGTCGGTCTATCCGGAGGAGAGCGCCAACGCTTGGCGATCGCCCGGGCACTGATCGGTGACGCGCCACTCCTGCTGCTCGATGAACCGACCGCCAGCCTCGACGGACGCAACGAACGCGCGATGCACCATGCCATCCGTTCCGCAGCCGTCGGCCGCACCGTAATGATCGTCGCCCATCGGCTGGCCACCGTGGTCGAAGCAGACCAGATCATCGTCCTCGACGCCGGTCGCATCACCGCCACGGGAACTCACACCGAACTCCTGAGCACGAGCGCGCTCTACCAGGACCTCGCCCAACACCAGCTGCTCGACGGAAGGACCGACGTCTCCCGGTAGCGATCCCCTTCCGTGGCGCGGGCTGGTCTTGCCCTTGATCTCCGTCGTTCTACCGCCGCCGAGCAGCGAACGGACCTCATCATCTGGCCGACGAAGGAACCAGCGGCGTGATGCGCTTGGTAGCCTCGCCGTCAATAACTGAACACAGCTGGACGCCATTGGTCGGTCGGAGGGGCGTCTTCCCACAGAGCGGCGCTCGTTCTCTCGTCTCACAGCGAGGAGAACGGCACGTTCCCTCTCCTGGAAGGCACCCATGTTCCGACTCCGACCCGCCCGCACCACCCCGCGAGCTGCCCTCGCCGTAGCGTTCGTCGCACTGTTCGTCGACATGCTGATCTACGGCATCGCAGTACCCGTTCTCCCTCAGTTCCCCGCCGTCGCGGCCGGCAGCGACGCCGTCACCGGGGTCCTGTTCGCCATCTACGCCGGTGGCCTAGTAGCCGTGACCCCGCTGGCCGGACGCTGGGTCGACCGCAGCGGACCACGTGGCCCGCTGCTGACCGGTCTACTCATCCTGGCGGTCGCCACTCTCCTGTTTGCAGTCGCCGAGGCGCTGCCTCTGCTGATGCTCGCACGCCTTGCCCAAGGAGCGGCAGCAGCCTGCTCCTGGGTGGCAGGACTCGCTCTCGTGGCTGCCACGACTCCGCTGCGCACCCGCGCACGCAACCTCGGCATCGTGCTTTCAGCTGTGAGCATGGGCGTACTGATCGGCCCCGCGCTCGGCGGGATCCTGGCTGACGCTTTCGGTCGCCACGCCCCGTTCCTGTTCGCCGCCGCCCTGGCGCTGCTCGACGGCCTCCTGCGGATCTGGCTGATCAGACCTGTCGACGAGACCAACGATGACCCCGGCACCATCTCCGGGGTCGCCCGGGTGCGTGGTGCCGGCGCGGTCTGCGCCATCGTTGCCCTCGGTGCCGCACTGGTGGCCATCACGGAACCAGTCCTCCCACTGCGCCTGACCGAGCTGGGCTGGTCGGCCACGCAGACCGGACTGGTGTTCGCGGCCGCAGTGCTGGCGACTGCTGCCACCACGCCCGTCGCAGGCGCGCTCACCGGGCGCGTGTCCATCGCCGTCCTCGCCGGGACCGGCGGCGTGCTGGCCGCGCTCGGACTGGCAATCGTGGCCCTGGCCCCGTCAGCTGCCGGCCTCGTGACCGGGATGGCGGTTCTCGGCGGCGGAGCGGGACTCGTACTGGGCGCGATCACCCCAGCCATGACCGCGCTCGGAGCACAGGCCCGACCACCAGCCTTGGGAGCTTCCTTCGCTCTGTTCAACCTCGCCTACGCCGTCGGTCTGTTCATCGGGCCGACCCTCGGCGGAATCGTCACTGACATTGCCGGCTTCTCAACGGCGATGCTCCTCCTGGCAGCCCTTTGCGCCGCCGCCGCTGTCGCGACGACAGGGCGCCTGTCGAATTACCCCTCGCTGACCGATCCCGTCGCCGCCGAGACAACCACACCTGAACTTCCGCGATGAGTAATCGGCCAGCAGTGTCCCGCTGGAGGATCCTTGGGTTCAGGCGGTCGTCGCAGAATCCCACCTATGCGCCGCTGCCAGCGCCGTCGCTGAACCGAAGACAGTAGAGATTCAGTGGCCGATCGGCGCCAGGAACCTTGACCGCCCACCCGACTTGGCGGAACCCGAACGGGCGGTGCAACTCGACCGTCGCGGCGTTGCTGGACTCTGCGGCGTAGTAAACGATGTCGGTGACGGCACGCAGGCGATCAAGGCGTGCCTGGGTGAGCGCCGCACCGATGCCACGGTGTCGATGTCCGGGGTCAACCGTGACACCAGACAAGTGCCAACCGACCGGCGCGGCAAGTGGGTCAGCGTCGTCCGGCACGGCATCAATCAGCTTCGAAAGCCCGAACCCGACAACGCGCTGGGCACTGACCGCAACGATGAAGTGCCGCTGCGGATCGTGCAGCGCGTCCGCGAACAGCGTTCGCCACTCATCGAGATCACCACCACGATGGGCAGAGATCAGTTCGACCGAGGCTCGGATGTCTTGCTCGCCGGCGTTACGGACTTGGGCGGCGCTCATGTGCACGACGATAGTGGCGGCTACCCGCCTGACGGTGACCCCGTGGCAGCACCGCTACGTGCCGCTACGGGATCCTTCCACGGCACGGCAACCATGTGCAGCGCGCAGCCCCTCAATGCTCGGGAAAGTAGGCGCGTTCACCCAGAAGCAACCGGCGCGAGGAGCTCGACACGGGTCCCCTGTCCATCGGCCGTATGGCAGCGCTCGTTTCCGGGGAAGTTGTGCCGTTGACTCCAGTCGACGCCGAACCCTAAGTCGACCAGTCGTTCGGCGACGGCCTCGAGTTCAGTCACACTGGCGAACTGCAGAGCGGGGTGCGCTTTGAGTGCGGGATAGAACGGATCCTCTACCCCGACATGGATTTCAGCGCTCACGCTCCCGCCTTCGTCGTATGCCCGAAACCACACTCCACCTTTCGGCTTCAGGTCTTCTGGCTTCTCCACCTCGCTCAGCCCAAGGCCGTCTGCGTAGAACCGCCGCGCCGTGCCCTCCGTCCCCGGAGGGCACGCAACCTGTACGTGGTGCAGTCTCATGGATTCTCCTTGCCAATCGTCGACACAAACACTCTATGCAGCATGGGCAGGTACTCTGATGAGCGATCCGCTTCCGCTTCCCGTTGGCAGTCAGAGGGACGTGTCACTCCAGGGTGGTTGCTGGTCAGTCTCCATCTTCGGCGCTCAGCCAAGCCTCGCACCTCAGGCGGTCTGGAGTAGGTGGTCGTCGAGGCGCGACTCCACGAACTCGGTGAACATCGAGGTATCGGCGTAGTAGTTGGGGTAGGCGGCCTGCAGTTGGCTGATCCGCGCGATATTGACGAGCACGGCGTCGAGGTCGTCGTCGTTCAGCGCCTCCAACTCGGTCAGGCGCGCCTCCGCCTTGGCCATAGTCTCGTGAACGGTGACCGTCAGCGCCCCGGCCGAGCGCCGCAGTTCCAGAGTCAGAGCGTTGCGGCGATCGCTGGTCGCGTGGTTCCCAGCGATGGCTGCGTAGCCGCGGAGGCGCCCAACGATGCCCAAGCGGTTCTCCAAGTCCGCCAACTCATCAAGCAACTCAGGGACGGAGGCCGCAGCACCCGGCACCGGAGCCGTGCCCTCCTCGTGGGCCATGAGCGAACTGACCAAGATGAAGAAGCGGATGACGTCCGCCTCGCCCTTGCTGTACTTCAACTCACTGCCGGAGAACAGGTCCATCGTCTCGACCGCGGTCGCCCAAGCGTGCTGCAACTGTGTGCGGACCTGGAGCTCGATCCGCAGGCCGTGGTACTCCTCCTTGGAGGCCCCGTACTCGTAGGCGAGGTGGACGCCTCGGTAGCCCGAACGTTTCGGGCCGGGGTCGTCGTGGAGGTAGTCATAGACCCGGGTGACACGGTTGCGGGATCGGGGCAAGTCGCGCAAGTCCTCCACGAGGCGTTCGACCTCAGGCACCGACTCGAACACGACTCGGCAGCCCCCAAGGTCATGCATGGTGGTCACGCTCATGGTCGGGATGCGGGCCAACTTGTCGAGAATGGTCGGGAGGCGCTTGAGCCGCTGCGCGACGACCGCGTTGGGGTTCACGGCCAGCGCCTTCTGCCGGACCGTCACCGTCACGGCATTCAGCGGAAAGGCGTGCGCGCTGCGGAAGTTGCTCAGGACGGCGCGGGCTTCCGCTAGTTTCTCGGGCGTGCCCTTGCCCTTTCCAACCAATTTGCTGGCGCGACCAACCGCGCTCTTGGTGTGCTCCGGGACAACGCGGGTGACCATGCACGCAACCGTAACCGACGACACCGACACTCTGCCGAGAGTTCCTTCATGTACCTGGCCAAGCTGACTTGTTTCCTGCCGCGGCGACCCGCACCCGGACGAGTTCCGCTGTTCCTCGCCGCAGTAATGAAGACCCCGAAGACAACCTGCGGGTGGCGGGTCATAGTGGGCGGTTTGCGGCGGGCTTCGCCAGGGCAGGCCAGTCCCGAATGACGAACCCCTTGCGGTGACGGTGCAGGTCAGCGCACGAACGCATGTTCGGGCGTCCCATAGGTGTGACTTTTAGCGCTATATGGCGGGGTTCTGCCGCCGCAGCGTGGCGGCACAGCTCAGATGGCGCCGGGAGTGATGGGACGCAGGACATCTTCGACCGCGTCGTGTCCCTTCCCGGGACCGATCTCGGCGCGCTGGTGCTGGCACCACCCCAGGGGCGTGCTGCCGAACCTCGTGTCGCGGCGCGTGGGGTCCGCGCCGTGATGAAGCACGCGGGTGACGCTGTCGGCTCGGCCGGAGAACGCCGCCTCGTGCAGGGCGGTGGATCCGTCCCGGTCGACGCCATCTACGGGTGTGCCCGCCGCGATCAGCTGATCGATCACGTTCAGCCGGCCGTGTGCCGCCGCGGTCCGCAGGGCCGCGACCCGGTCCACTTCAGAGGTCCCCAGGGTCAGGGCGCCGGTCACGTCGCCAGCAGCCGCGGCCTGGACCAGGTCGCTCGCTCCGGCGGCGAGCAGGACGTCGACGACGTCGGTCATGCCGAAGACGACGGCGTGTCGAAGGGCGGTGCCTCCTGGGACGCCACCGGCGGTGGGCGATGCGGTGGCGTCCAGGTCCGCTCCAGCCTCGACGAGGACACGCGCGACCTCCGCGTCGCCGTAGCTGGCGGCGGTCGTCAAAGGCGTCTCGGCGTCCAAGGGATCGCCTTCGACCGGTGCACCGGCGTCCAGCAGGACGCGGGCAAGAGCAGCGGTGCCGGGCACGTCCCGCCAGGCGTCGCGCGTGGTGTCGAAGCGCATCATCGCCACGTAGCCCAGGGGACTGGCCCCGTGCAGGTGGTCACACCACCCGGACATCCTCTGGACGGCCAGCTCGGGGTGCGCCGCGAGGAGGTCTGCCAGCCGGGCGGCGTCGCCGCCGTCCAGGACGGCTCGTCGCTCGACCTCGAGCTTGAGCCGGGTCCAGCTGGGAAACCCGTGCTCACGGGCCACGGCGAGCTGCGCCGAGCTCAGGGCGAGCTGCTCGGATACGGAACGGATCCGAGTGGCGGCCGCGGGATCGCCGCGTTCGGCCTTCCGTAGAAGGTCCTTGGCTTGGCGCCGAAGCTGCTCGAGGTCGGCGCGCGCTGGCAGAAAGGGCATGACGTCTCCTTGGAGCTGGCGGCCCGCGCTGCCAGGCAGAGGAGATCGTCGACGGGTCTGGTTCGTCGTGGTGCTGTGGAGGTGGACTCAGTCCTGTCCGCGGGCCCGGTGGCGCCCTCTGCGCCAGCACCGACTCTAAGCCCGCGGCCGCCTGTCAGTCAGTGGGGATGACGTGGCAGACGCCGTCCTGAGAGCAGGTGGCCGGGTTCAGGGTCGCTGCGCGGTCTCGGAGCCGGCGGACCTCCTCGCGCGTCGCCTCGAGCTCTGCGATGCGCTCGTCCAGGGCGGCGGCGTGTCGGTCGAGCAGCGCGGTGACGTGTCCGCACGGCGGCCCTTGGTCTTCGCGGACCGTGATGACGGTGCGGATCTCGGCAAGGCTCAGACCCGCTGCCTGAGCGGCTCGCACGAAGCGGAGCCGGGCGATCGAGGTCTCGTCGTAGTCGCGATAGCCCGACGCCGTCCTGGCCGGCCGCGGTAGGACTTGCGCCTGCTCGTAGAACCTCAAGGTCTTCGTCGTCACACCAGCGCGCTCCGCCAGCTCCCCGATTCGCATGGTCGCAGGCTACGGCTTGACCTTGCCGTGCGGTGGAACGTTTACGGTCCGTCGATGGGCATCAAGGACACGTGGGACCTGATCGTCATCGGTAGCGGGGGCGCGGCGATGGCCGCCGGGATCGAGGCCAGGTCACGCGGGAAGTCAGTCTTACTGGTCGAGCACGGAGTCCTGGGTGGCACCTGCCTGAACGTGGGGTGCATCCCGAGCAAGAACCTCCTCGCGGCCGCGGGGCGCCGTCATCGGGCGCTCGTCAACCCGTTCCCCGGCGTCCCGACCGGCGCGGGGGGCGTCGACCTGGCGGCGCTGATGA
>CAKUSI010000164.1 GCA_934678955.1 uncultured Austwickia sp.
TCCTCGGGCCCCGAACCCCGCCCGCCCGGGTACTGCCGGGCGGGGGATTGCCAGATTCCGCCCGCTCCCCGCACGAGTTCGGGTCCGGCGAGGCGCCGATCCTGGTCCTCGCGGCGACGGCGCAGGATGGGGTTGTGGTCTTCGTACGCCTCCACGAGGCGGTCGACGCGTAGTCGCGCCGCCTTGGGGCTGATTCCGAGGCGCTGGGCGATGTCGCCGTACGTGGCCGGCAGCCGGGCTCCCCGGAGGAGGAGTGGTTCGCACAGCGCGGCCGCGACGTCGAACAGTTCGACCGGAACACTCGGCGCACGAAGAGTGACGTCTCCGTCGCTCCCGTGATCGGCACCCGGCGACCCGGCGCGCGCGGCGTCGTGGCCAAGGGTCGCACCGTCGGCGGCACCGAAGCGCTGATCCACCACCAGCTCCCAGCCGCCGCCCGGCCCGGTCACGAGGCAGCGCCGCCCCGGCAACGTCCGGGCATGCACGGGCCCGTACCGTCTCGGCGGCAGCGGGGGTTCCGGCGGCAGCGAGACCTCCTGGAGGAACAGGTCGTGGCTCCTCGAAAGGTTGGCGATCCACAGCTGGTCCCACTGCCGCCACACCTTGCCGGCGACGCGCGACAGGGAGCTCAGCGACGACGCCGACCGCACCACGAGGTCGACCCCCGGGTCTCCGCGTCCGAAATGGACCGCGTCGCCCTCCTGAGGAAATTCGATGACCTGTCCGGGGTCGGCCGTGTCGGCGATCGTCAGGAAGGGCTCCACGCGCCTGTCCCCCCGAGGTGTCCTGTAGTCCCGGCGTGATCGGCCGTTTACGGCGCTCGGCGGGCGAACCCGTCGCCGCAGCGGCCGAACCCGCTGGTGCGGAGCCGGCATCCGCCGATTCGCGTGTGCCCCATGGTGTCAGCCAATCGCCATACATGGGGCCATCCGGGGATATCCGAAGCGCCGCGATGTGGCCGCCCGAGCCTTGCTGCGCGTTAGACGTCACGGGCGCACGCTCAACCGTCCTCCTCCACGACCTTGACCTCGATGGAGTACTGGTCGCCGCGGAACCGGTGGTCGCCGCACTCGATGATGCGGCCGGCGCGGTCGTACGAGCGGCGCGACACGATCAGCAGCGGGTCCGCGCGGGTCAGACCCAGAAGGCGCCGTTCGGCGCCGGTGGCGTTCCGGGCCCCGAATCGCTGATGGGCGCTTGCCGGGCGGAGGCCGACGCCGCGCAGGATCGAGTAGAGGCCCTCGCGGGCGAGGCGCTCCGGGGTCAGCTCGGGGATGGCCGGGGAATCCGGCGGCAGCCAGTTCTCCAGGATCGCGAGCGGGAGCTCGCCGATCAGCCGCAGGCGGGTCACGTGCATCAGGGGCGTGCGCCGGGCCAGGCCCAGCCGGTCGGCGGCCCGCCGGTTGATGTGGCGCGGGTCCAGTTCCAGCAGCTCGGTACGGGGCGAACGGCGTTCGGCGACCAGGTCGTCGTACAGGGAGTTGAGCTCCGCGTCCTGCCGGACGCCGCCGGTGGCGACCACCGTCCCGACGCCCCGTCGCCGGATCAGCAGGCCCGCGTCGACCAGCTGCGCGATCGCCCGTCGCACCGTCGGTCGCGACAGGCTGAGCCGGCGGGCCAGCTCGACCTCGGGCTCGACCAGGTCGCCCACCTGCAGGTCTCCGGAGTCGATGCTGCGAACGAGGGCGGACGCCAACTGGCGGTAGAGGGGCACGTCGCTGCCGCGATCCAAGGTCACCGGCAGCAAAGCGGACATGACTCCAGGGTAGGTTCCCCGCCCGACTGCGCGAGACACTCAGGGGCGACCGGCCCGACCTCCCCGTACCGATGCGAGGCCGTACAGACGTGAGGCCGTACAGATGCAGGGTCGTACAGACGTGGGGGGCGCGTGGCTCAGCGTCCTCCGCCGCCGGGATGTCCTCCTGGCGGGAGGTCTGCCCCTGAGATCGGGCTGCGCAACTCAGTCGCGGCCCAGGAACGAGGCGAGCACCCGCTTGGCGGGCAGGCCGTCGTACAGCAGCCGGTACACCGTCTCCGAGATCGGCATGTCGACGCCGTAGAGCCCGGCCATGCGGTGGACGCTCTTCGCGTTCACCACACCCTCGGCGACCTGGCCCAGCTCGGCCTTGATGTCCTCCAGCGTGCGGCCCTGGCCGAGGCCGAATCCGACCCGGTAGTTGCGTGACTTCACCGACGTACACGTCAGCACGAGGTCCCCGACCCCGGACAGGCCCTGGAGCGTCTCCGGGCGGGCCCCCCGGCGGATGCCGAGGGCCGTGGTCTCCGCCAGGCCGCGGGTCATCAGGGTGGCCGCGCTGTTCGCGGCGAAGCCCAGCCCGGCCGCGTACCCCGTCGCGATCGCCAGCACGTTCTTGGTGCAGCCACCGATCTCCACGCCCATGACGTCGGTGGAGGTGTAGGGCCGGAACGTCGTGGTGTAGAAGGCGTCCTGGACGGTGGTGGCCATCTCCTCGGTGGTGGCGGCGACCGTCACCGCCGTGGGCATGCCCCGGGCGACCTCGATCGCGAAAGAGGGGCCGGACAGGCAGGCCAGGTACGGATGGTGCCGCTCGTCCAGGACGTGCTGCATCACCTCGTGCATCGTGAGGAGCGTGTCCACCTCGACGCCCTTGGTCACCGAGCACACCGGCGATCCCTGCGGGAGCAGGTCGCGGATCTGCTCCGTGACGCCCCGCAGGGCGAACGACGGCACCGCCAGCACGACCAGGTCTGTCCGGTCCATGGCCCGCTCCAGGTCGGGTTCCCCCACCTGGCTCGGAGGCAGCGGCAACCCCGGCAGGTAACGGGTGTTCTCGTGCTTATCCGTGATGGATTCGAGCGTGGCGACGTCGATATCCCACATTCGGACGTCCCAGTCCTTGCCGGCCAGCAGGCTGCCGAGGGCAGTGCCCCAGGAGCCCGCGCCGAGCACCGTCGCTCGCACCGCTCCAGCCTACGGTCTGTCGGCCCCGCGCACCTTCGGAGCGAACCGCCGTTGGCGGCCCGCGTCCCGTTTTGCGGACGCCTTGGAGAATTAGCGACATATGTCACTTTCTGTGCGCGTTTCGTGTGAAAACGCCTTGTTTCCAAGGTGTTTCGCCGCCTGTCAAGAGGGCGGGGATTCTCGGGTGCGCGCGCAAATCGAGCCCAATATCTAATAAATCGGTAATTTAGGCCTTTAGTCCGATCTGATCACCCGAGCTGCTGGGAGTCCCCTCGACCGGAAGTCCACTCGACTGGGAGTCCGTTCGACTGGAAGTCCACTCGATGCGGTTCGCGTGCCGAACGACGGGAGGCGTCATGGCAGTGATCGAGGCTGAACGGGTCTACAAGGTGTTCGGGCGACGGCCCGAGCGGGGCGTGCAACGGCTCGAACGCGGCTGCTCCCGAGACGAGCTGGCCCGCGACGGGCTGACCGCGGCGGTCATCGACGCCACCTTCGAGGTGTCCCCTGGCGAGATTTTCGTGGTGATGGGGCTGTCCGGTTCGGGAAAGTCGACCCTGATCCGGATGGTGAACGGGCTTCTCGACTGCACCAGCGGGCAGATGCGAATTGAGGGCCGCGACATCTCGTCTCTCGACGCGGCCGCCCTGCGCCACGTGCGCCGCGAGAAGGTCAGCATGGTCTTCCAGCATTTCGCGCTCCTGCCGCACCGGAGCGTCGGCGAGAACGCCGCGTACGGGTTGAAGGTGCGCGGCCTCAACAGGTCGGACCGCGAGGCGAGGGCCGCCGAGGCCCTCGGCATGGTGGGGCTGCAGGGCTGGGAGGACTCGTTGCCCGGCGAACTCTCCGGCGGCATGCGACAACGGGTCGGTCTGGCCCGCGCGCTCGCAGCGGACACGCCCGTACTGCTCATGGACGAGGCCTTCAGCGCGTTGGACCCGCTGATCCGCCGGGAGATGCAGGACCAGCTCATCGAGCTGCAGGCGCAGCTGAACAAGACCATTCTGTTCATCACCCACGATCTGAACGAGGCCATGCGTCTCGGGGACCGCATCGCGATGATGCGCGACGGGCGCATCGAGCAGATCGGGACCGCGGAACAGATCCTCACGGATCCCGCCAACGATTACGTGTCCCAGTTCGTCCAGGACGTCGACCGGGCCCGCGTCCTGACCGCCGAGCAGGTCATGGAGCCACCCGTCGCGGTGCTTGGCTCCGAGCAGGGTCCCCTGGCCGCGCACCGCCTCATGCGTAAGCACCAGCTCGACCAGCTGGTGGTGGTCGACCGCGAGCGGCGGATTCGCGGCGCGCTGGACGCCGGCGACGTCGCGCTGGCCGTGGAGGACGGCCGGACGGGACTCGACGGCCTCCTGCAGCCGGTGGGCACCGTGCGTGCCGGGACGCTCCTCGCGGACGTCCTGCACGACGCGGCGGCGTCACCGACGTTGCTGGCGGTCGTCGACGACCGCAGCAGGCTCGTCGGGGTGCTGCCCGCGGTCCTGTTGTTGAACGTGCTGGGGGGCGCACGCCCGCACAGCCTCGGCGACCTCGACGAGGCGCTCGCCCGCCAAGGCAGCCTGGTGGGAGGTGAGGCGCGGTGAAGGCTCAGGAGAGCATCGAGGGGATCCCGAGGGTCCCGGTCGGCCGCGTCATCGAGGATGCCTTCGAGTGGCTGCAGCGCGTCCTCGGCGGGTTCTTCGACCTGGTCAAGGTCGTCGGGCGCGCCCTCTTCGACGGACTGACCGCCCTACTGACCGCGCCGCCCGCGTGGCTCGTCGTGGTGCTCCTGGCGCTGCTGGCGCTCCTGGTCACGCGGCGGTGGTCGTACGCGCTCGGCGCCGCCGTCGGGTTCCTGTTCATCGTCTCGATGAACCAGTGGGAGGCGTCGATGGCCACCCTCTCCCTGGTGCTCATCGCCGCCGTCGTGGCCCTGCTGATCGGGATCCCGATCGGCATCGCCGCGGCCCGCTCGGAGACGGTCAGCGCGCTCACGCGCCCGGTCATGGACCTCATGCAGACGATGCCCGCCTTCGTCTGGCTCATCCCGGTCGTGACCATGTTCAGCATCGGGCCCGTCCCCGGGATCGTCGCCACGATCATCTTCGCGCTGCCGCCGGCCGTACGGCTGACCGAGCTGGGCATCCGTCAGGTCGACAAGGAGGTCGTCGAGGCGGGCCACGCGTTCGGCGCGCATCCCCGGTCGATCCTGCGCGAGATCCAGGTTCCGCTCGCGATGCCGACCATCATGGCCGGGGTCAACCAGGTCATCATGCTGGCCCTGTCCATGGCGGTCATCGCCGGCCTGGTCGGCGCGGGCGGACTGGGAAGCCAGGTCACGACGTCCATCGCCCGGCTCGACATCGGTCTGGGTTTCGAGGCCGGCCTCTCGGTCGTGATCCTCGCGATCTACCTGGACCGGCTGACCAGCGCCGTCGGCCGCCGTCCCGCCGTGAGCCGTCGCCCCCGACGGGGCGCCCGCCCGGACGCGCCTCCCGCGGACGAGGCGGATCCCCCGGCGGGACCGGACGACCGCGGTCCCGAGGACCCCGTGCGCGGTGACCTCGCGACCACCCGCTGACCACTCGATTCACCCGCCGCCCCGTCGAGGGCGACACGCACCCGTCCCGACGTCGCGGAGTTCCTGGGGCGGGTCACGACCGAAGGGAATGGACGACATGCAGACGCGACGGATCGGCGCCACCCTGGGCGCCGCGGCACTCCTGGTCGGGCTCGCCGCGTGCGGCTCCGAGGACGGGGGCTCGAGCGCGGACAGGGAGGTGACGTTGGGCATCGTCCCGTCCTGGACCGACCACGTGAACGCGGCCTACCTCTGGAAGAACGTCCTGGAGTCCAAGGGCTACACGGTCTCGATCACCGAGCTGGCGGACATGGCGCCCCTGTACGCCGGGCTGGCCCAGGGCGACGTCGACGTCTTCCCGTCGGCCTGGTCGGAGGTGACGCACAAGGACTACATGAACCAGTACGGCGACCGGTTCGCCGACTGGGGCGTCTACTACGGCAATGCCAGGTTGACGATCGCGGTCCCGCAGTACTCCCGCTTCCACTCCATCGAGGACCTCAAGGGCAACGCGTCGGTGGTCAACGGCCGGATCGTCGGGATCGAGGCGGGCGCGGGGCTGACGCGTATCACCAAGGAGCAGGTGATCCCGCAGTACGACCTCGGCAGCGAGTACACCCTGCTGGAGTCGTCCACCACCGCCATGCTCGCCGAGCTGAAGAACGCTATCGAGGCGAACCGGGAGATCGTGGTCACGCTATGGCGGCCCTACTGGGCCAACCAGGAGTTCGCCGTCCGGGACCTGGACGACCCGAAGGGGGCGCTGGGACAGCCCGAGGGCATCCACATCCTGGCGAACAAGCAGTGGGCCGAGAACCACCAGGACCTCAAGCCGCTGTTCGAGAGCCTCAAGCTGACCGACGAGCAGTACGGAACCCTCGAGAACAAGGTGGTGAACGAGTTCGGCCAGGGCAAGGAGGCCCAGGCGGTCGAGTCCTGGCTGCAGGAGAACCCGGACATCTCGCAGCAGCTGAAGGGCTGACCCCGGCGGTCCGAGCAGCGCGGCGGCGCCTCAGCGGGTCAGGCCGGTGACCAGCCAGGCGTCGCCGCGGGCGCGGTGCCGCAGCAGGAGCCCCCGCAGGGCCATGAACGCGATGAACGCCCCCCACAGCGCGGCCACGGCGGCGCCGTCACCGAATCGGAGTAGCTGATCGGAGAAGGCGGCGACCCCGGCCACGATGGGCAGGTACGCGAGGAACAGCGCGACCTGCGCGCCCGCCAGCCAGCGCGCGTCGCCGGCGCCGATCAGCACGCCGTCGAGCACGTACGCGTAGCCGACGATCGGCTGCCCGAGGGCGACCGCGAGCAGCCCGGCCGCCACGGCGGTGCGCACTGACGGGTCGTCCGTGAACAGCGCCGGGAGCCAGAGGTGCACGGCGGCGAGCGCCACGCCGGCGACCACGCCGCTCAGCAGCCCCCAGCGGGCCATGAGCGCCGTGGCCAGGCGGGTGCCGGCGACGTCCCCCGCGCCAAGGGCCCGCCCGGTGAGGGCCTGCCCGGCGATCGCGAGCGCGTCCAGGGCGAAGCCGAGGAACGACCAGATCGTCGAGGAGACCTGGTAGGCGGCGAGCGGTACGTCGCCGAATCCCGCCGCGACCCAGGTGGTCACGAGGAGGACGGCGCGCAGGGCGAGCGTACGGATGAGGAGCGGGACGCCGTCGAGGGCGGCCTGCGGGATCCCCCCGAGATGGGGCCGCACGGGGGCGCGGAGGTGATGGGCGGAGCGGGCCACCACGTCGAAGAGGCCAAGGGCCAACCCCCACTGCGCGATCACCGTGCCCCACGCGGATCCCGCGATGCCCCAGCCCATCCCGTACACCAACAGGACGTTGAGAGCGATGTTGCCGCCGAAGCCGACCGAGGTCGCGATCAGGGGGGTCCGGGTGTCCTGCAGGCCCCGCAGGATCCCGGTGGCGGCGAGGACGACCAGCATGGCGGGCAGGCCGAGCGCGGAGATCCGCAGGTAGACGGTCCCGTGGTCCAGCGCCTCCGCGGAGGCGCCGAACAGCCCGCAGATCTGCGCGGCGTAGCCTCCGACGAGCCAGGCGGCGACCAGCCCGAGGGCGCCCGCGAGCCAGACGCCGTCGAGGCCGGCGCCGATGGCCTCGCGCTCCGAGGCGGCGCCCAGCGTGCGGCTCACGAGCGCCGTGGTCCCGTACGCGAGGAACACGAACACGCCCGCCGCGGTGAGGAGCGCCGCGGAGGCGACCCCGAGCCCGGCGAGCTGGGGGGTACCGAGGTGGCCGACGATCGCGGAATCGGCGATCAGGAACAGCGGTTCGGCGACGAGGGTGAGGAACGCGGGGACGGCGAGGCCCAGAACGGCCCTCCGGGTGGCCGCGATGTCAGCGGGGTCGGGGGTCGCCGGCGGGACCGGCTGGGTGGGCACCTCGGCAGAATAGGCGCGTTAACGACAGTTACTGAGTGACCTTCGTGGCGCCCGCGAGCCGGGGTGACAGATGGGACGGTTGTGACGAACGGGGCGGGCGAGCGAGAAGAGGCGGCGCTCCTCGGCGTGTCGCGACAGCCGGGTTATCCCCAGATGCAGCGTGATCAGGACACTTGACCCTGCCTTTACGAACACTTCG
>CAKUSI010000165.1 GCA_934678955.1 uncultured Austwickia sp.
ACCGATCAGCAAGCCGTCATCAACGCGATCAGACAACCGCGCACAGCTCAGGCACTAACCATTTGACCGAAGTCAGGAGTGGCGGTCGGCACCAGGCCAAACGCGTACCGATCCCGCCCATGGGCGCCAAGTGGCGGTCGGCACCAGGCCAAACGCGTACCGATCCCGCCCATGGGCGCCAAGTGGCGGTGGGCACCTGCATGAACGCGTACGTTTGCCGCCCACGGGCAGCAAATGGCGGCGAAATCCCAGCACCGTCCGGACATTTCCCGCCCATGGGCGCCAAGTGGCGGCGAAACTCCAGCACCGTCCGGGCATTTCCCGCCCACGGGCGGGGCCCATCGAAACCTAGTGACGACCGAAGTGGGCCTTCCACTCGATCCGCCGCGCCGGAGGCCGTCCGCCCGACGCTGCCACCGCCGCGTCGAGTCTGTCCAGTAGGCCGGTGGGCGCGACGTAGAGGTCGTCCGAGACAGCTGTCACGAGAAGCCACCCCGGCAACGCGATGTCTTCTCGTCGACGTTGATCCCAGGCGTACTGCTGCGGGCTCTCAGCGTGCTGGCGCCCGTCGTACTCCGCCCCGACCTTCCACCTCTCCCAACCCATGTCGAGGTAGTAGATCCGGCCCGATGCGCCGACCACCATCAGCTGACACTCGGGCGGGGGGTAGCCAGCCAGGCGAATCAGAACCCGGCTCTTGGACTCCATGGGCGACTCGCTGCGCCCGTTGGCGAGCCCGATGGCATGCTCCAAGAGCCGAACCCCCGCCCGCCGGCGCGTCCCGGCGACGTCGCGCAGCTCCTCCAGGTCGAGGAGCTTGGACGCCAGGGCGCTGTCGATGGTGGCGACGAGGTCGGGCAGCCGCAGAACGGTGGATAGGTCCGCGACCGTGGCTACGACGTCGGTGCAGGCGACGCCCCGGTGGACGATGACCTCGTGCCCGGCAAAGAGACGGTGCGCGGCGATGCCTGTGCGGCGGGTGCGGTAACCGTTGCCGGGCACGGCCACGTGGATCCGCTGATCGACCGGCACATACATGCCGAGAAGCCGAGCTGCCGTGTGGTGGGAGACGACGGATCCCGGCGGACAGCAGGAAAGTGCCGCCTGGGCGCGCCGTTCCATCGGAACCTCACCAGCGGCGGCCAGGTAGGTGCCGTGACTCACTCGGACGTAGGAAGCCGAGCGCAGCGCCCGGCGCCCGACACCCGCTTGGCGCGCCTGCATCGGGGTGAAAGGGCCAGCGAGGATCGGGTGCAAGTCGGTCATGTGCCCACCCTCCGGGGTTTCTCGAGATCCAGGTCGGTGATCCACATGCCCGTCCGAAGAGTCGATTGGCTCGAGGGGGGTGTGGATGACTCTCGATCCCCGGGGTTCCATCTCGTGATGGCGTTGAGAGCGCCGCTCGTCCTCCCATCGTGACGAGTCGCCCATTGGTGGCGCCAGGGCCCCGTCGAGAGTGGCCGTCGGCTCCAAACGAGGTAGAACAGGTGTATGGCGGTCATCAGCTTTCGGGTGGACGACGAGACGATCTCACGGTTCGAGAAGCTTCGTCGCCCGGGAGAAACCCGGTCAGACGTCTTGCGCCGAGCAACGGAGGCCCTGGAGATCTTGCGGGCTCGTGAGCAGTTGCGGGCCGAGTCGCTCGCATGCGCGACGGAGGAGGAACGGGCGGAGCTGCTCGCCGTCGCCAGCGATCTGGCGGCAATCCGTGCGTGGTGACAAGGGGCGAAGTGGCCAGCCGCGCCGCTGTCGTGGGGCCTGAGCCGTGAACGCGCCACCGGCCAGGTCTCCCTTTTGCCCGTGGGCGGGATCGGTACGCGTTTGCGCTGGCGTCGACCGCCACTTGCTGCCCGTGGGCGGGATCGGTACGCGTTTGCGCTGGCGTCGACCGCCACTTGCTGCCCGTGGGCGGGAAATGTACGGGTGGGCCTGGGGTTTCGCCGCCACTTGCTGCCCGTGGGCGGGATCGGTACGCGTTTGCGCTGGCGTCGACCGCCACTTACCGCCCGTGGGCGGGATCGGTACGCGTTTGCGCTGGTGCCCGCCGCCATTTACCGCCCGTGGGCGGGAAATGTACGGGCGGGCACCGAGGTTCGCCGCCACTTTCCGCCCGTGGGCGGGAAATGTACGCATCGTCGCTGGTGCCTACCGCCACCTGCTGCCCGTGGGCGGCAAATGTACGCAACCCCGCGGGCACGACGAAGCCTCGGCGCGCAGGGAGGTCGCGCCGAGGCTTCGCCAGGAGTGAAACCGCTCAGCGGCTCACATCGGCACCACGATGCCGAGCGCGCCGAGGCCGTAGCCTTCGATCTCTAGCTGATAATCGGCCCGCTGACCCAGGCCGCGCAGCAGCATCGCCGCGCGCTCGGGCATCACGGAACCGGGCTGGTAGACGGTGTTCAGCTTCAGGTGTGTCTCGTGCGATCCCGTGTTGAACAGGGACGAGAAGATGTTCAGCACCTCGAAGAAGTTGTCGTAGAGCGCCCCGGGCAGCTCGAGGTTGTCGATCGCCGTCTGGGCGCCGGTCGGCGGGACCAGGCCGAGGGCAGCGCCGGCGCGGGCGGCCAGATCGAGGTCCGAGCACACCAGCGCCCGGGTGTCGATGTTTCCGTCGACGTACAGGCCTGTGCAGCAGGCGCGCCGGGCGCTCGGCACGACCGGCTTGTCGAGGGGGGAGATGGTGACCGTGCGGCCGAGGAGGTCCTGGAAGAGGTCCTTCACGGGCTTCGGATCTGGGATGGGCGTCATGACGGCTCAGCGACTCGATTCGGGGAATGCGATGCAGGGGTGGTCGAACTCGCGGTCGATGTGACCGACGCCGCCCCCGCGGGCTGCCCTGATGCGCACCGAACCGTACGGCGCCTTCGTGGGGCGACGAGCGGACGGTGGGCCGTGCAGCACGCGGGGGAGCGGCGGCGTCGAGGCACCGGTCGCGGTGAGCGGCGCTCCGGTCAGCCGAGGACCGGCTTCAGGGCGTCGGCGAACATGTCGGCCGTGAACGGCTTGGCGATCAGGAACAGTGCGCCCGAGTCCGAGGCCTGCTGGCGCATGGCGTCGCTGCCCTCGGAGGTCACGAAGCCGAACGGCACCTGGTTGCCCTCGGCGCGCAGCGCCTGCAGGAACTCGATGCCGCTCATCTCGGGCATGTTCCAGTCGGACAGGACCATGTCGGGGCCCTCGGCCTTGACGGCCGCGAGGCCCTCGGCGCCGTTCTCGCACTCGGTGATGTCGGCGCTGTCGTAACCGGCCTGCCGCAGCGTGCGGATCACGATCATGCGCATGGCGCGGCTGTCGTCGGCAACTACAACCTTCACGGTTGACTCACTTCCTGGGTGTTAGGTGGGCGGTGCTAGGGGCGGAGTGTTCCGGTGCTGCCGGCGAGGGTGCCGCGGGTGGGTCGGCGCGTCGTCGGGCCGGATTCCGCAGACCGGTACGGGGGGTGGGTGCGTTCTCGCGTCTGCGCGAGGCATGGGGCGCCAGGCGCGAGACCCGAGCCGCGGTGCGAACGCCCAGCGTCAGGCGTTCTGCTGCGGGCGGTTCCATACGGTCAGGTTCAGAGGAAGCCCGCCGGCCACGAACGAGGCCTCGAGCAGCGACTTGCCGCCGGGCACGCGCAGCGTCGGGCTCTTGCCCTGGGCGACGACGGGCAGGGACAGCGTGCTCGGTTCGGGAAGGAGGCTCTTGATGTTGCCTCCGACCATGTTGGTCAGCTCGCCGATGGCGTCTGCGATGTCGTCGTCGGAGCACTCGGCGTCCTCGAGGCCGAACATGATTGCTGCGAACCGGCGGCCACCGTCCTGTCCCATCTCCATGGAGATGAGGCAGTCGGTCGCACCGGTGACGCCGACGGATCCCGCGATGGCCTGTTCGGTGCCGAGGGGCGCGTGCTCCGTGGGCTCGATGTCGAGACCCAGCATCGAGCTCCACACCTCTTGCATGATCTGGGCGACATCGTCGCTGGACAAGTGCATAACTCGGTCCTTCGTGAAGTCCTTGGGCAAGGCCCTTCGGGAGTAGGTCGGCGGTCGGCCGGAATTCGTGCGCGGAGCCGGGTCTGGGTGCGACCCGTCCCGCACGGCCTCACACACGGGGACGATCCCTTCATCGGCTGTGCCACAACGGACTTGAGCGTTCACCGCAGGTCAGCGGGTTGGCTGGCTTGTGACCACCCGGCAAGGCCCGCCACCGACGCGGCAAGACCCCGCCGGCCAGCAGTGGAGCGGGGCGTCGGAGTCGCGCCCCCCATCGGCCGCGGCGGCCCTCCGCTTGAGGCTGGGTCCGCCCATCGTTCGATGAACGGTATGTGTCCGCGGCGCGCAGTTCTCCCGGGGCATCCTGTCGGTGTCTCGCGGCCGTCGGGCTCGCGGCCGGCGGCTGGCGGCTGGCGGCCGTCGGGCAGCGCCGCCGCTGGGCCCCCGCCGCTGGGCCCCCGGTGCTGGGCCCCCCGCTGATGGGCCCCCCGCTGATGGGCCGCCGCTGATGGGCCGCCGCTGGTGGGCCCGCCGCCTTCGATCTCGACTCCGTCATCTCTTGCGCCATCGCCTGCGGAGCTTCCGCAGGCCGACGACGCAGCCGCAAGCAGCCGCGAGTTGCCTCGACCAGCAGCCGGAGTGGGCGTCCGGCACGAAGCGGCAGCGCCGGGCTCGGGCTCAGATTGCCTGGGCGTGGGCCGATTATGGGCTCGATTCCCCTAGTAATTCCGACAGGAGTGCCCATGGAAGGCATGGAGGAGATCGTTCAGGAGTTCCTGATCGAGAGCCACGAGAACCTCGACCAGCTCGACCAGGACCTCCTGGCGCTCGAGCGGGACCCGAGTTCGCGTGAATTGCTGTCGAGCATCTTCCGGACGCTGCACACGATCAAGGGCACCAGTGGGTTCCTCGCGCTGCACACGCTGGAGCGCGTCGCCCACGCCGGCGAATCGCTGCTGTCGAAGCTGCGTGACGGCGAGATCCTGCTGACCGCGCAGATCGCCACCGCTCTGCTGGAGATGGTGGACGCCGTCCGCGCGCTCCTGGGCCACATCGAGAACGAGGGCCACGAGGGCACCGAGGACTACGCCGAGCTGGTCGAGCTGCTCACCGCGCTCCTGGAAGGCCGCGCGCCGGCCCCCGTCGGTGCGGCCGCGCCGGAGCAGGTCACTCAGGAGCAGGTCACTCAGGAGCAGGCCACTCAGGAGCAGGCCACGCAGGAGACCCAGGCCGCCCCGGAGCACACCGCTGCGGAGCAGGCGGCCCCGGAGGCCACCATCGAGGCGGTGACCGAGGTCGCCGACGCCCAGCAGGAGGCCGCCGAGCAGGTGGCAGTGGTGGCCGCCGCCGCTGCGGAGACCGCCCAGCTCGCCGAGTCGGCCGCTGCCGCGGTGGAGAACTCCGCCGGTCGGTCGTCGGGTCAGTCCGCGAGCCAGGACGGTACGGCGACTGCGTCCGTACCAGCCTCCGCCCCGACCGCCGTCGCGACCGCGACCGGCGGCCCGAGCACCCCGGCCCCGCCCAGCAGCGACCCGGCCACCGCGGCCGTGGCCGCGAACGTCGCCCAGGCCAGCGCTGCCGCGACCAGCGGTCAGCCTGCGCCCAAGGCTGCGACCCCGGCGAGCAAGCCGGCCGCCAAGACCGCCGGCAGCGAGGGGGAGCAGAACCGCCGCAGCGTCGCCGACAGCAGCATCCGCGTCGACGTCAACCTGCTCGACACGCTCATGAACCTCGTGGGTGAGCTGGTCCTCACCCGCAACCAGCTCATCCAGCGGGCCGCGGCCCGTCAGGACCAGGAGCTCATGCGTTCGATGCACCGCCTCAACCTGGTGGCGGGGGAGCTGCAGGAGGGCGTCATGAAGACGCGCATGCAGCCGATCGACAACGTCTGGTCCAAGATCCCGCGCGTCGTGCGCGACCTGTCCAACCAGATGGGCCGCCAGATCCGCGTGGAGATGGAGGGCAAGGAGACCGAGCTCGACAAGACGATCCTCGAGGCCATCAAGGACCCGCTGACCCACCTGGTCCGCAACTCCTGTGACCACGGCATCGAGCCGCCGGAGGTGCGCGTCGCCAAGGGCAAGCCCGCCGAGGGCGTGCTGCTGATGCGCGCCTACCACGAGGGTGGGCAGGTCAACATCGAGATCATCGACGACGGCGCCGGGATCAACGTCGAACGGGTCAAGGACAAGGCGGTCGAGCGGGGCCTGATGACCCGCGAGGACGCCGACCGCCTCTCGGACCGGGACGCCCAGCACCTGATCTTCAAGCCCGGCTTCTCCACGGCGCAGGCGGTCACGAACGTCTCGGGTCGCGGCGTCGGCATGGACGTCGTGAAGACCAACATCGAGAAGATCGGCGGCGTCATCGACGTCTCGTCCGTGATGGGCGAGGGGACGACCACCCGCATCAAGATCCCGCTGACGCTCGCGATCATCCCGGCGCTGCTGGTCCGCGGCGACGAAAACATGTTTGCGATCCCGCAGGTCAACCTGCTCGAACTCGTACGGCTCGACAAGGAGCAGGCGGCCGAGCGCCTGGAGACCATCCAGGGCACCCCGGTCTACCGGCTGCGCGGCGCGCTGCTTCCGCTGGTCGACCTCCGCGCGCAGCTGGACGCCGAGGAGATCGAGCACGAGACCACGTTCATCGCGGTCCTCAAGGCGGACGAGAAGCAGTTCGGGCTCGTCGTCGACGACATCGAGGACACCGAGGAGATCGTGGTCAAGCCGCTCGGCAAGCAGCTGCGCGGGATCAACCTGTACGCCGGTGCCACCCTCATGGGTGACGGGCGGGTTGCCCTGATCCTCGACGCGAACAGCCTCGCCGCCCGGGCGGGCATGATCAACGACTCGCACGAGGCTGCCCGACGGGCCGCCGAGGAGGCGCGCCTCAGCAACTCCGACGCGACCAGCCTGCTGGTGGTCAAGCTCGGCAACGGCCGGCGGGCGGCGCTGCCACTCAAGGTCGTCGAGCGCCTCGAGGAGTTCCCGATGTCCCGCGTGGAGACGGTCGGCAGCCACCAGGTGGTGCAGTACCGCGGCGTGATCCTGCCGCTCCTGCGCTTGGCCGACGACTACGGCAGCTACGAGGCGATGGAGGACAACGCGCCGCTGCAGGTCGTCGTTTGCCAGCATCGCGGCCAGCTGTTCGGGTTCGTGGTGAGCCAGGTGCTCGACATCGTCGAGGACGAGCTGGCCATCCGCACGCACCTGGACACGGGGGGCAACCTCGGGTCCGCGGTGGTCAACGAGCACGTCACCGAGCTGCTCAACATCGACCAGGCCCTCATGGGCATGCTGCCGCCGGAGCTGGAGAACTACGGGGCGACCCTGGCCGACGACGACTACGTGCAGGTCGGGTGATCGCGGTGGCCCGCCAATACTGCACCTTCCGCCTCGGCGGCCACCTCTTCGGCGTACCGGTCGAGACCGTCCAGGAGGTCCTGCGCCAGCAGGAGCTCACGAGGGTCCCGCTCGCGCCCGGCGCGGTGTCCGGCCTGATCAACCTGCGCGGCCAGATCGTCATCACCGTCGACCTGCGTCACCAGATGGGCATGCCGCCACGGGACGGTGACATCCCTCCGACCAACGTCGTGATCCGGGCGAGCGAGGGTGCCACCGCGCTCGCGGTCGACGAGATCGGCGACGTGCTGGAGCCGGACCTCGACCTGTTCGAGGCCCCGCCGGAGACCGTCCCTGCCCTGGTGCGCGACCTGGTCACCGCGGTCTGCAAGCTCGACCGCGACCTGATGCTGGTGCTCGACACCGACAAGGCGGTTTCGGTCAACGGCCAGGCCGCCTGACACCCGTACGAAGCGCGCGTACCGTTCCCGCCCGTGGGCGGGAAGGGTACGCGTTGGCGCAGGTGGGTGGCGCCACTTGCCGCCCGTGGGCGGGAAGGGTACGCGTTTGCGCAGGTCGGTCTCGCCACTTGCTGCCCGTGGGCGGGAAGGGTACGCGTTCGTGCAGGTGCGCCTCGCCGGTTGCTGCCCGTGGGCGGGAGGCGTACGCGTTCGTGCAGGTGCGCCTCGCCACTTGCTGCCCGTGGGCGGGAAGGGTACGCGTT
>CAKUSI010000166.1 GCA_934678955.1 uncultured Austwickia sp.
CACGCGATGATCTGGACCACCTCCGTGGCGGCCATCTGCGCGCAGTACCTCATGGGGTGAATTCTCGCTCCACCTCCCCACGAGGTAGTCGCGACCTGCGGCCTGACAGGACGCTGCTGGGACATCACCAGTCAGCGATGTATACCCGGTCGGAACTGGTAGCAACAGCTCGGGATTGGCCGTTTTGAGATGCCCAGGTGGACGACCCGGTATTGGGGAGTCGTGTATCCGTGACCGGCCTTAGCGTGTTGTCATCGAGGACGACGACACGACTGCCGGCCACGAGGGCGGGCCTTCCGGCAGCATCGGTGCTGAGGCAGCGGTGCAGCAGGCCGGTGCTCCACTCCTCATCATCGGCAAGGGTGGTGGCGAGCGCTTCCTCCAGCACCTGCGCGAGGGAGCCGAGGCGACGGGCGGCCTTGACTTCGAGGGTTTGAGGGTCCAGCTTGCAGAGCTCAACCTCGTCCAGCGGGCTGTCCAGATACTGCTGGAGACCGGTGGGAAGTAGGTCCCGGCCAATTGCATGCCACCAGGCGGTGCCGCGACGCGGCCGCAGCTCGCCGACGAGTGCATACAGCGCGCGCGTCGAGCGAGCTGCGGCCAGCGCGGCAGGGGCAGTTGTCCGGTGCGTCACCTCGTGCGAGGCGTTCAGGGAGGCGACTTCTCCTCTTGGTAGCGACCAGATTCGCGTGGGGGTGTCGCCAAGCGCTACCCACGGCGAAGTGATTTCGACTTGTGAGTTCACGACGGGCCAGCGGTCCAGATCGATGACCTTGGCTCTCTGTTGTCCGAGCGCTGCAGCCAGGACGTGGCGATGGTCCAGGCGGAGGAACTCCGTCTCCGCACCGTCGCGGCCGTGGCCAACCCCCTGATGCAGTTCACGCACCGTGCTGGGGCCGCTCAGGTCGACCTCGATGACGCCGCCAGAGGTGCCGAGCAGTGCGGGTCCCTGACCGTCCAGAAGTGCCCCCCAGATCTGCGGCATCCGGCGCCCGACACCCGCCCGGCCGGAGTCGAGATCGATCATCGCCCACGGGCCGCGAGGAGCGTCTACGTCGAGTTCAGCGAGCACGTATGAACCATCATGACCGAGCCGTGGCGGCATGAGGGTGGACAGCGGCGGCGACCCTGGGGGCAACGAGACCCGGCGGGTGACAATCGTGACCTCTGGTTTCTCAGCCACTCTTGAGAACGATCCGCAGGTCAGGGGCCAGCCGCATGCGGTACACCATAGGGCGCACCGCAACGGTCGGTCGCTGTGCGTCAACGTCAGCCCATCGGCACTTCCGGACGGCGGCCAATGCAGGATGTTCTCTGCGGAGGTCTCACCCGTTGAGGGGGACGAGACGCACTTCAAGACGGCCCTGCTGTCCCGCAAGCACGGACTGAATCGGATTAGCATTGCGCAGTAATAGCCACGATCGGATCGGAGGCCGCCATGGCAGAAGACCGGAAGCCCCCCTACAAGTGCAAGATGCACTGGGACGCGACGCGACAGGGCGTCTGGATCGGATTCGGTGTGGATCTCAACCCGGCCTGCGGGCAAAGCGAGTACATCGGTGTCACAGGGATCCCGCAGGCAGTCGACTGCCGCAAGTGCCGCCACATCATGGAACGGTCAGCCAGCGGATGAACGGGTGGGGCGCCTGATAATGAACCAGCAAGCCCGTTCATCATGCCGCTCCGCACCTTGAGTCGAGAGCGCGGGGACCGAGCCTCGCGCAGACCTTGCGCAACCTCCCTGGCGGCCACCCGGTCGGTGCCTTCAGCAACGTCGATCGCACTCTGCGGCTCCGGAAGTCTCACCTCCTCGTCATCAGCGCCGGCATGGGGACGCCGTCCAGCTCCCGCATGCTCGGCGACCGCCTCGCCGAGGCGACCGTGAAGGCCATGACCGCCGGCGGCACCCCGACGACCGAGGTCAAGGTCCTCGAGCTGCGCGACCTCGCCGTCGACCTGGCCACGTTCTACACCTCGCACGTGCCCAACAAGGCGCTGCAGGCGGCGTTCGGCCTGGTCGGCACGGCGTCCGGCGTCATCGCGGTCAGCCCAGTGCTGAACGCGGCCGTGAACGGCCTGTTCAAGCTGTTCTTCGACCTGCTGGACGAGGGCGTGCTCAAGGGGCGTCCGGTCCTCATGGCCGCCACCGGCGGCACGGCCCGGCACAGCCTGGCGATCGACCAGACCATGCTGCCGATGTTCTTCTACCTGAAGGCCGCCGTCGCGCCGACCGGCGTGTTCGCCGCCACCGACGACTGGGGCACCAGCGAGTCCGGCCTCGCGCGCCGCGTCCAACGCGCCGGGACCGAGTTCGCCGAGCTCATCGCGAAGAACCCGGCCGCCGACTACGCTGACGAGTTCGCCAACGTCCCCGACTTCAGCACGCTGCTGAACGGCTGACTTTCGGTCGGTATCCACGCCCGACCCCCCGGGTGTGCACTTCGAGGCGGCGATCCCATCGCTGTGGCGATAGTTCCGTGAGCTCGAAGTGCACACCGGGTGGGGCCCAAACCGCCTCGGAACGGGCCCTGCCGTAGCCGCCGCAGACTCGGCGCCTCAGGCGAGGATCGCGTCGGCGGACGCCAGGCCGGACGCCAGCGCTCCCTCGGTGGACGCGTTCCCCATCAGGTCGCCACAGATGAGGGTCCGGTCGTCGCGGCGTTCCACGCGGCGGCCCGTGTCGTAGGGCGGGCGGACCGCGGGAACGGTGTGCGGGAGGTCGTGCACGGCGACCACCTCCCAGCCGTCGGTCGGCACCCCGTAGATCTCGGCCAGGTGGCTGCGGACGTCCTGCTCGGAGGCCACGCCCCGCTCGGTGAGCGTGAGCGCGGGAACGAGGTGACGCCCGTCCGGGGCGTAGGAGGGCGCGGCGAGCGAGGTGACGCAGGTGGTGGTGACCGGACCGGTGCGGCGTCCGTCCACGTGGATGCGGGCATCGGACGCCGGAGCTGCGTCGCACGCGAACCAGAATGTCCGCGTGCCGTGCCACTCGACCGACGCGCTGGGCGCGAGGTGCGCACACCCGGGGCCGGCCGCGAGCACCACGCTGCGGGCGGCGAAGGCTCCGCCGTCCGTCCGCACCGTGCCGCTGGCGACCTCGGTCACCGGCGTGTTCAGCCGCACGTCGAGGCCCCGGGCGAGCAGTTCGGGCAGCGCCCTCATACCGCGGGCGGGGACGCCGGGTGTTCCCTGGGCGAACAGGCGCAGGAGCCACGAGACGAACCGGGACGAGGTGGCGCCCTGGTCCTCGCAGATCACGCCGGCGAGGAAGGGCTCGACCACCTCGTCGCGAAGGGGACCGGTGAAGCGAGCGACGTCGAACGCCCGACGGTAGGGCTCATCGACCGCGGCGGCGCGGGCGAAGAATGCCCCCAACCCGGCGGAGCCGAGCGTGACCAGGCCGCTGCTCAGGTCACCGGCCAGGGCGAACGGATCGCGGGTCGGGTCCTTCAGCGTGGACAGGCCGTCGGTGCGGCGGACGGCGATCGCGCGGGGGAAGGGCCGAAGCCCGAGGCGTCCGACCGGCACGACCTCGGCGAGGCTGGGGTACGCCGGATTGAGCACCTGGAAGCCTCGGTCGACGATGAAGCCGTCGACGTCGTCGCTGGTCACCCGCCCGCCGACGCGGTCCGCGGACTCCAGCACGATCACGTCGCGGCCGCGGTCCACGAGGCGCTGCGCGCAGGCCAGGCCGGCCAGTCCGGCGCCGACGACGAGGACATCGCACTCGGTGAACTCGGTCATGGCAGCCTCCCCACGCGTGCCATCGTGGCGTCGAACGGCGCGCGGACGCCTTCGCTGGGGTGGTGCTGGCTGCTCTGCATGGTCCGATCATGCCCTACGGGGCGGGCGGTTCAGGCTACGGGTACTCCTGCCAGCCGGGGCACCAGTACATCGTCTGGAGCCCCAGCCGTTCGGACGCCACGGGCGTCCCGCAGCGCGGGCAGGGGAGGCCGCGTCGCCGGTAGACCGCGTAGCGCTTCGCCCACCGGGGGACGTCTTCGCCGCGGGCGAGCAGGCGCTTCGCCTCGGCGACCTGATCGGGGTGCGCGACTATCCAGCCGGCCCCGAGCCCGACGGCCAGCAGGTCGCCGGCGTCGTCCCAGAGGGCGGCCAGCGTCTCGGCGTCGATGGACGATCCGGCGGTGTGCGGGTCGATCCCTGCGCGCCAGAGCAGTTCGGCGCGGTACACGTTGCCGATGCCGGACACGACCGATCCTGTCGGTGGGGTCCGACGGGGGGCAATGCCTCGCGACCAGGGGGAGGCGCGTCCGACCAGTCGGCCCGGGGCACCAAGCGTCGGTGTGCGTGGGGTCCGGTCAAGGTGGAACCACCTAGGCGAACGACCGCTGAGATGTCATACATCAACGACTTGGGCACCCTGCGGGCCACCAAGCGTTTGGACTGTTCAGTCCCCATCAGCAGGGCGCAGCAATCCAAGGGTTGGACTTGCCCACACCGTTGGCGCCGACCAGCACCATCCGCGACGCCCATGGCAGCCACAAGTCGTACAGGTTCTTGAACTGGCGGACGTACACTCCGACGACCTGCGTGGACGCACCGAGCTGTAGACCCATGCCCGCAAGATAGACCACCGAGCTCCTCGGTAGCGGTGCAGACATGGTGTGGGCACGCTGGGACAAAGGAGCCTGGCCATCTCGGCAGTTCCACAAGTCGACATCACGCCCATCGGGATGACCCGTGAACAGACGCACATGGGCAGTTGAGTGAGATCACGACCATGAGGTGAGGGCTGTGGGTCATCGGGCTTCCGGGGGGCGTCCTCGGGACCGCCCGCCAGCGGGTTGGTCATCAGCAGGCCCTCCTCACGGATTGTCAGACCAGCGGTGGAGTCTCTCGTCGGTAGGGTGGACTTCGGGAGGGTGATGTGACGATGGAGTTAACTGGCGATTCCGCTGAGCTGCGAAAGGCGCGCGGCGTGTGCTTCACCCCCTCCGAGGTCACCCGCTTCCTGTGTGAGTGGGCGATCACGTCCCCCGAGCCGTCCCGCGGGCCGGAGTAGGCTTCTCGGACGTGTAAGCCTGCTTCAGCAACCGGGCGGCCTTGAGCACCTCGACCGCCTCCGCGTCCCGGCCGACCACGACCCGGCCCCATGAGCCGTCCGGCCTCGACTCCCGGCCGGCCAGGTGTCGACAGCGGGCCTTGACGAACGCGGCACCGAGTACTGACCGGCCTCGGGGATGCTCCCTTCGCGTGTCTGCTCGACAGGGCAGGATGGATGGAGATTCCGGAGGAGTGGCATGGTGAAGGCGAACGAGACCAACCTCGAGGGCATCCTCGAGGGCAAGCGGCAGTACCAGGTGCCGCTGTACCAGCGCGTGTACTCGTGGGGGCCCAAGCAGATCGACCAGTTGTGGGACGACCTGATCGAGATTGCCGAGGCACGTCGGGCCGGGGGTACCTCCACCCACTTCATCGGGTCGCTGGTACTGGCGGCGAGTCCGGACAACGGTGTGGTCGGCGTCCACAAGTTCCTGGTCGTCGACGGTCAGCAGCGCCTCACCACCTTGTCGATCCTGTTGGCCGCGATCCGCGACCACCTGACTGAATCCGACGGGCAGGAGCACCGTGACCGGATCGACGCCCAGTATCTGGTCAACAAGTACGAGGCGGGCAAGCCTCCCAAGCTGGTGCCGACGCAGGCCGACCGGTCGGCGTACCTGGCGATCGTGCGTGCCAGCGCGGAGGCGGGCGGGGAGGACGCCGTGGGTGCGGCGTATCGGCGGTTCCGGGTGAAGCTGGCCGAGATCGACGATTCCGAGGATCCCCACGACATCGCGGCCATCGAGAACGCCGTGCTCCGTGGACTCGCGCTGGTCGCGGTCACGGCGGAGGCCGGCGACAACGCGCACCGGATCTTCGAGTCGCTCAACAACACCGGTCTGCGGCTCACCCAGTCGGATCTGCTGAAGAACCACCTGTTCATGCGTCTGGGTGATCGTGCGGAGGAGGTATACGAGGCGCTGTGGCGTCCCTTGGAGGACAAACTCGGCGCGGAGAACCTCGAGTTGTTGTTCTGGCTGGACCTGGTGCAGAACGACGAGAAGGCGAAGCAGTCGGACACGTACCTCGGGCAGCAACGCCGCTTCGACACGCTGACCACCCCGGCGGAGGTTGAGGCGGAGATCAATCGGATCGCCAAGCTCGGCGACGTGCTGGCGACCATCCTCAAGCCCGCACGCGAGCAGAACCCGGCCCTCCGGAAGCGGCTCGAACGCATCCGGGCCTGGGGGTCCACCACGGCGTACCCGATCGTGATGCAGGTGCTTGCGCAGCGAGCAGCAGGACGCGCTTCCGACGACAAGGCCATCGCAGCCCTCCTCTGCCTGGAGTCGTACTTCGTTCGCAGGATCGTGATCGGGAGGGCGACCGCAGGCTTGAACCGGACGCTCTTGCAGGCGGTCGGCGCCATCACCGAGGCGTCCGACGTCGAGGCGGCGTTGCGGGATTACCTGTCGGAGGGGCGCAAGCACTTCGGGACGGACGCCCAGGTGCGAGAGTCCGTGACATCCGTTCCGTTCTACTGGCAGGGGCGGGCGTCCCAGAAGAAGCTCATTCTGCTGTGGCTCGAGGAAGCCCTGCGGCCGAAGGAGCCGGTGGACGCCAAGCAGCTCACCATCGAGCATGTGCTGCCCCAGACGTTGACGGACGCCGTGCGCGCCGAGTTCGCTGCCAGCTTGCCCGCGGAGGCCGAGGTGGCGTTCGAGCACGAGCGCCTCGTCCACACGTTGGGGAATCTCACGCTGTCGGGGTACAACAGCGAGTTGAGCAACCGGCCCTTCTCGCAGAAGCGGACGATGCTCGCCGAAAGCGGCGTGCGGATGAACCAGACGATCGCCGAGCACCCGACGTGGGGTGCCAGCGAGATCACCGACCGAGGGCAGACACTCGCGGAGCGCATCATCGACCTGTGGCCCGGCCCCAACGAGAAACTCGTCGGGGTCCGTGACCGGGAGACGGAACTGCGCCTGGACGTCGCCACGGTGCTGGCCGAGATCCCCTCCGGCCGGTGGACCACCTACGGCGAAGTAGCGGTCGTGGTCGGCAGTCACCCCGTCCCGGTGGGACAGGCGATCGCGAACCACCCGATGCCGAACCCGTGGCGTGTGCTGAACGCTGGCGGGACCCTGTCTGCCCAATTCCGCTGGACCGACCAGCACCGGGCGGACGACCCTCGTGACCTGCTCCGTGCGGAGGGGGTCCACGTCGACGTGGCGGGTCGTGCCGACCCGGAGCGGTTCATGGACGCCGTCGAACTGGCAGCCGGGATGGGGCTGGACGTCGATGCGTCCACTCTGAGGAGGCGCCGCCGCCGGCAGGCACGGAAGACAACCACAGATCCTGGGGCCTTGGGCGTCCAGCAGGCCGCGTTTTGGACGTCGGTGCAGCAGTGGGGCCGCCAACATGCCACGCACGCTTCCTTCCACCGATCACCAGGACGCCGACACTGGTACCCCGTTCACCCCGCTGGGGTCACCCCAGGGGTGAACCTCATCGTCAACACCACGAAGAGCAGGGTGTACGTGGAGGCGTACATCGAGGGAGGCAAGGACCAGTTCCACGCGCTGCACAACCAGAGGCAGGAAATCGAGCGCGACCTCGGCTACGCCGTGGAGTGGCGGGAGCAACCGGAGAAGAAGGCCAGCCGCATCATCCATGAGCGCCCCGGTGACTTCCGGGACCCGGAGCAGGCAGACCTGCTGGTGCAATGGCTCGTACGGACCGCCGATGACTTCGTTCGAGTACTCCACGCAAGCCACGCCTGATCGAGGTGTAATCGACACAATTGGGCTCATGTTGGGCACGAAATCGTCGGGAGTGGGCAAGCAATGACCCCCTGCCCTAGTGGGAGGGGGTTTTTCGTGGTGGGCCTAACTGGACTTGAACCAGTGACCTCTGCCTTATCAGG